>JBDTJD010000094.1:0-2661 GCA_039935975.1 Caldimonas sp. | reverse complement strand
GTGAACCGTGTCGACGTAGCGGTAGTTCGGCAGGGTCCGGGCGAAGGGGCCGTAGAGCAGGCCTTGCGTCTTCATGGCGAGGAAGTTCGGCCCGTTGATCCAGATGAGGTCGACGCTGCCCCCGGATACGCGCCCGGCACTCTTCTCGGCGACGACCCGGGTGACCGCCTCGGCCGTGTCGCTCAGCTTGACCTGCTGAACCGTGATGCCGTAGCGCCGCTTGACCTCGCCGCCCGCCCAGGCGATGAAGGCATTGGTGCGGTCATCGCCACCCCATGCGTTCCAGTAGACGGTCTGACCCCTGGCGGCAGCGACGATGGTCGGCCAGGGACGGCTTTCCGTCGCGGCTTGCGCGAGGGTGACGCCGACGGCGAGCAAGGCCGCTGCCGTGCGGCGCAGGACGCGCAAGGATGTGTCCTTCCCATTCATTCGAAAACCACTGAAAGGATCATGTGAGGAGCCGGCGCACCGAGGCCGCCCCGACGACTGAAGTTCGCTCTCGCGTGTGCTTCAGTTACACCGCCGACGAATTTTCTTTGCATTCACTGCGACTGCACCCGCCTTGGCCGGACGGGCGGCTCCGGGGCCGGACACCTCTCCCCTCAACCGAGCAAGTCGCGCATCGCAAGCCGGCCCGCCATGACCTCGCTGAACCGACGACCACCGATGGCGCCCCCATCGACGACGACGTCCGTGCCGTTGACGAAGGACGACTCGTCGCTGGCGAGGTAGACGGCAGCATGGGCGATGTCGTCGGGTATCCCGGCACGCGGCACGGCCTGCATCCTGGCCAGCACCGCCTTCATCTTTTCGGCGCTGGCTTCCGCCGCAGCGCCCTGCAGGCCGTAGGCCTTGCCGAAGATGCCGGTGGCAATGCCGCCCGGCGAGATGGAATTGACGCGGACGTTGTCCTCGCCCAGTTCCAGCGCTGCGCAGCGACTCAGGTGGATGAGCGCGGCCTTGGCCGCCGAGTAGCCCAGCGTTCCCGCATAGCCCGCACGGTGCCCGGCGATGGAACCGATATTGATGATGCTGCCCCGCTGCTGCGCGCGCATGTGGGCTGCGACATGCTTCATGTGCGCCATCGCGCCACGGACGTGCACGGCAAACGTGTTGTCGAAGTCTTCGAGCGACACCGACTCGAGGCGGGCGCTGCCGGTCGCGCCGCCGGCGTTGTTCACCAGCACGTCGACTCGACCGCCACCGCCCAGGGCGGCAGCCACGGTGCGCGCTGCGTCTGCTTCCACGGCAGCATCGGCTTCGATGAACGTGGCGCCGGAGTCCCGCGCCACTTCGGCCCCCAGCCCCGCACGCCGACCGCTGAAGAACACGGTGGCACCTTCTTCGACGAAACGCTCGACCATCCGTCGGCCGATGCCACTTGTGCCGCCGGTGATCACGGCGACCTTGCCCTGAAGTCTCATGGGTGCCTTTGAAGGGGTCGAATGGGGTGCCGGAGTGTGGGGGGGTGCCTGCAGCGGGTCAAGGCAGAGCGGTGCGAGGGCAGCAGCGGCGGTCGCAGGAGGGGAAGACACTTCCCCACGACCTAAGATCGCGGGCCTCCTGGTCCGGGATTCCCATGGCCTCCATCACCATCGATCGCGTTTCCAAGAGCTTTGCGGGCACGGCCGTCCTCCGGGACCTGTCGCTGCACGTGCCGGATGGCGGCTTCTTCACTCTCCTCGGGCCGAGCGGCTGCGGCAAGACCACGCTGCTGCGATGCATCGCCGGCTTCCACGAGCCCGACAGCGGCCGCGTCCTGTTCGACGCCGACGACGTCACCCGCGTCTCGACGCACCACCGCGACATCGGCATGGTGTTCCAGGACTACGCACTTTTCCCCGACAAGACCGCCCACGACAACGTCGCCTACGGCCTGCGCGCGCGCGGCGTGGCGAAGGCCGAGATCGCCGAACGGGTCGGGGCGGCGCTGGATAAGGTCAGCCTGGGCGATCTGGCGGGGCGCTATCCAGCCCAGATGAGCGGCGGCCAGCGGCAACGCGTCGCCCTCGCCCGGGCGCTCGTGATCCGCCCGCGCGTCCTGCTGATGGACGAGCCGCTCTCCAACCTCGACGCCAAGATGCGGCTGCAGATGCGCGACGTCATCCTCGACCTCGTGCGCGAGGCCGGCATCACCACTGTCTTCGTCACCCACGACCAGGAAGAGGCGCTGGCGATGTCCGACCGGATCGCGATCATGGACCGGGGACGCATCGCCCAGCTCGGGACGCCGGAGCAGCTCTACGCCGCGCCCGCCAATGCCTTGAACATTGGCGAACGATCAAAACCTTCTCTCAAAATATCATGAACATCCAGCGACGTGTATGTCATGTGACAAGATCTTTGATGCGTTAGCGGAACAGTTAAATCCGAATAAGAAAACTTATCCGGTTTTGCGTCTCCTTTTTCTTCGTTCATTTTAGAATAATCCAAAGAACGTCCATCAACTCGTGGTGGCGTTCCTGTTTTCATTCTTCCGGATTCAAAACCTACTTTTACTAAATCTTCGGTAATTCCAGTTGCGGCACTTTCACCAGCTCTTCCTCCACCAAATTGTTTTTCTCCAATATGAATTAAACCATTCAGGAAAGTTCCATTAGTCAAAACAACCGACTTAGACCGAATCTCTACTCCCAATGAAGTTCTGATTCCTTTTATCTT
>JBDTJD010000093.1:0-11950 GCA_039935975.1 Caldimonas sp. | reverse complement strand
CCGGACATGTCCAACCTCTACATCGCCGTGGAGGCGATGCGAGCGACGGCGTACGACCCGAAGGATCCGATCTGGCAGAAGGCCCTCACCTTCGCCACCCGCATGCAGAACCGCAGCGAAAGCAACGACCAGAAGTGGGCCGGCAACGATGGTGGCTTCGCCTACTCGCCGGGCATGAATCCGCCGGAAATGGGTGGCGGCACGAAGTCGTATGCGTCGGTGACGGCGGCGGGACTCTACGGGCTGCTCTTGATCGGCGTCGAGAAGTCCGATCCGCGAGTGCAGGCCGCGTACAAGTGGCTGACCACGAACTACACCCTCGACACGAATTTCGGCACCAACACCAAGAACACGCTTTTCTATTTCTACTGCGCCTTCGCGAAGGTGATGGACGCCTACGGCGAAAAGGAGTTCGTCGACGGCAGGGGACAACGTCACAACTGGCGCAACGAACTCGCGGAGCGCCTGATCGCCCTGCAGGACAACGACGGCTCGTGGGTCAACCGCGACTCGAAGGAGTGGTGGGAAGACAAGCCCGAGCTCGCGACCTCGTGGGCGGTGATCGCGCTGGAGCATGCCTTGAAATGAGCGCCTGAAGGACGCTTGCGAAGTCGAGGTCCGAGGGGCCTACTTCCTATCTTCCAGCTCCTTGATCAGGGCCTGCATCTCGCCGATCTCCCGTTTCTGCGCCTCGATGATGCCGTCGGCCAGCTTGCGCACTCGCGGATCCGTGATGTGAGCGCGCTCGCTCGTGAGGATGGCGATCGAGTGGTGCGGAATCATTGCCCTCATCCATGAAACGTCGCCGACCGTTTCCTGGCTCCTGACCAGCCAGAGAGCCGCGACGAAGACGATCGCGCTGCCCGCGAAGATGGCGCGGTTGACTGTGCGGTCCGTGTACATCGCCAGCATGAACGCGAGCATCACCGCAGCCATCGCGGCGCCCATGACAAGCGCCATGTAGGCCCGCGTCTCGCTGAAGTAGACGTGGTCCCACGCGTAAGTGTTCAGGTACATCAGCGCGAACATGACCACGGTGGACGTGGCGATCATCGCGGCAAATCTGGAGTACCTCATCATTTCACTGCTCCTCGTTGGGCATGGACGTGTTGCTTGCCGTCGGCGTGGGTATGCACCTCGCCGACGGGTCGGGTGGAAGCGGGCGGCGATGTGGTGCCGCGATCGTGGTCGTGGTCGTGATCGGGGCCATGGCCTGCGTCCTCGTCGTGCGTGCCGCCGTGGTCGTGTTGATGTCCCCCGCTGTGCGCCACCATTTCCTTGTACCGGTCCGCGTCGAGCCTGGGCAGCTCTTGCAGGAACGCTGCCATGTTCCACACGTATTCGTCGCTCATGCTCTTTCCCCAGGCCGGCATGCCCGAGGCCTTGATGCCGTGCTTGATGACCCAGAACGCATGAGCCGGCTCCACCTTTTCCTTCGACAAGTTGGGGGGAGCGGGGTAGAGGCCTTTGCTCATTTCGCTCTCGGCCATCCCCGGCGCCAGGTGGCAGCCGACGCACATTGCGTTGTAGTTGCCCGCGCCCTGGACGATCCGAGTCGACTCGGACAGGTCGGGGACGAGGAGTCCGACGGCGCGGGTTGCGATCGACCGTTCGCGCATCGTCTCGAGGAGCGAGCTGACGGCCGCCGTGTGCGGCTCGTCGGCGGCGAAGTTGTAAGCGCCCGATCCGACGAAGAGCGCGAAGGCGACCGCCGTGCCGAGTGTGACCACGGCGAGGGTGGCCAGGACATGCTTGGAGGTGGGAGACATGATGTGATCCTCAGAACCAGATGCGCAAGCCCGCGACGACGCGAGTCTCATGGACCGAGTTTCCGGCCGCGCGCGCGTAGCGTGCCGTGTTGGCGAACTTGCGGTTCCAGATGACGCCGAAGTAAGGCGCGAACTTGCGCGAGACCTCGTAGCGCAGCCGCAGTCCGGCGTCGATGTCGGACAGGCCCGCGCCGATCTCGCGACCGGGATCGTTCTTGCCGTACAGGCTCACCTTGACGTTGGGCTGGAGGATGAGCCGCTGCGTCAGCAGCAACTCGTATTCGCCTTCGAAGCGCAGGGCGGTGCGCCCGCCCTGGCCGACATAGCCGGTGGCCTGGAGGTCGAACCAGTAGGGCGTCAGCCCCTGGAAGCCGAACGCGGCCCAGGTGCGGCCGGGGCCGCCGCCGAAGTCGTGTCGCACGCCCGCCTGAAGGCCCCAATAGGTTGCGATGGCGTGGTTCCAGAGCGCTTCGGTCCGCGTCGCCCCGAGGCGCCCGTTAGACCGTTCGCCGTCGACCTTCAGCCACAGCTTGTCGAGGTCACGGCCGATCCAGGCCTGGGCGTCGAAGGCCTGACCCTTGCCGTCGCTGCTGTGGAACTGCTCGACGCGGTCCAGGAGGACGTGAACATGGGTCGCGTCATCGGCCATGTCCATGCCCTCCATGTGACCGTTCTCGAGGCCGTCCGCGTAGACATCGGGGTCGCGCGCGTCGGCGGGCGGGCGGCCACCCTGCATGGACTTCATCATCGCGTCCATGTCCATGTCCGCCGGTGTCGCGTCGTTCGACTTCGGCGCAGGTCGATTCTCGGCCGGCCCTGTCTTGGGTTGTGCCTTCACCGGAGCATCCATCGCCATGCCCGGCATCGTGCTCATGTCATGCGTCGGCGCGGCCTGCGCGAAGACCGACAGCGGCAGAGCCGCAGCGATGGCAACGAGCCACTGGCCGCGTCGGACGAAGCCGCTGGAGCGAAGTTGGCGGCTCATGACACCACCACCTTTCTGAACATGCCCGCTTCCATGTGATAGAGCAGGTGGCAGTGGTAGGCCCAGTTGCCGAGCGCGTCGGCGCTGACGAGATAGGTCACGCGTTGCGCCGGCTGCACCATGATCGTGTGCTTGCGAACCTGGAAGTCGCCGCTCGGGCTCTCCATCTCGCTCCACATCCCGTGCAGGTGGATCGGGTGCGGCATCATCGTGTCGTTGACGAGGACGATGCGCAGCCGTTCGTTGTGGCGGAAGTGGAGCGGCTTCGAGTCGCTGAACTTCTGGCCGTCGAACGACCACATGTAGCGCTCCATGTTGCCGGTGAGGTGCAGTTCGATCTCGCGGCCCGGTCCGCGCTTGTCGAGCGGCCCGCCGATCGTGTGCAGGTCGGCGTAGGTCAGCACCGTGCGACCGTTGTCGCGCAGGCCGATGCCGGGGTCGTCGATGTTGGTGCGCGGCATGTCGACCCGCATGTCGACGCCGGGGCCGTATTCGGTCCTGGCGTGGTGCGCCTTGGGCATCGGCGCCATGGGCGTGTCCGCGGCCATCGCCGGGATGGCGCCGTGCCCCATCGCCGCGTGGTCCATCTTGCTGTGGTCCATCCCCGCCATGTCGCCACCCATGGCCATCGATCCCATCATGTCGACCATCGAGAGCCACTGCGGCCGGTCGGGCGCCGGTACGTCGGCTTGCATGCCGGTGCGCGGTGCGAGCGTCGCCCGCGCATGGCCTTCGCGGTCGATCGACTGGGCGAAGATCGTGTAGGCCCGGTCGTCGGTGGGCTCGACGATCACGTCGTAGATCTCGGCCACGGCGATGCGGAACTCGTCGACCGTCACCGGCTCGACGTCCTGGCCGTCGGCCGCCACGACGGTCATCTTCAGCCCCGGGATGCGCAGGTCGAAGATGCTCTGCGACGAGCCGTTGATGACGCGCAGGCGCACTTTCTCGCCGCGCTTGAAGAGGCCGGTCCAGTTCGCGTCGGGCGAGGCGCCGTTGATCAGGTAGGTGTAGTGGTGGCCAGTGACGTCCGACAGGTCGGCCGGGCTCATCCGCATCCGGTTCCACATCTTGCGTTTGGCGAGCGCCTGCTGCAGCCCGAGGCGAGACGCGTCCTTCGCGAAGTCGACGGCCGTCGGCTCGTTGAAGTTGTAGAAGTCGCTCATCTTCTTGAGGTTCGCCATGACCCGCTCGGGGCGGTCGTCGGACCAGTCGGAGAGCATCAGCACGTAGTCGCGATCGGCCTTGAAGCGCTCGCCGCCGCGCGGCTCGACCACGATCGGCCCGTACAGGCCGGTCTGCTCCTGGAAGCCCGAGTGGCTGTGATACCAGTAGGTGCCGCTCTGCTTCACGTCGAAGCGGTAGGTGAAGGTCTCGCCGGGCCGGATGCCGTCGAAGGTGAGACCGGGCACGCCGTCCATCCCGAACGGCAGGAGGATGCCGTGCCAGTGGATCGAGGTCGTGGCCGCCAGCCGGTTGGTGACTCGCAAGGTCACCGTATCGCCTTCGCGCCAGTGAAGGACCGGGGCCGGCACCGAGCCGTTCACGGCGGTGGCCGTGCTCGCCTGGCCGGTGAAGTTGACCGGTGTCTCGCCGATCGTGAGGTCGAACTCGGTGCCCGACAGGACGTTGGGGTTGTCCGATGCTTGCGTGGCCGACGCAGCGGACACGGGAAGACCGAGCCCGGCGAGGGCGCCACCTGCTGCGGCGCCGGTCACGAAACGCCGGCGCGAGAGCGCGATGTCGGCACGGCGACCGAAAGGAAGACTTGAAACCATGGAACGACTCCGGAGATCTGAGGGTGAGCTGCGCACGCACAGCTCGTGGCTCGTACTGCAGCGCGCGGAACCCGAGCGCCGCACGCAGGCCGTGGGCGGCGCCCTGCGCCGTTTCCCTCAGGCGATCGGAGGTCGGATCAGCCGGGGAAGAGCTGGCGAGGCATGGCGCCCCGCAAGCCGGCCGACTTGCGTCAGATCGGCAACGCGCCGGCCCTCGCCGTCGAAGCGCAATGACGTCGTGACCGCTCCGTGGCTGCAGGCGCAATCGCAGACCCCGGATTTGCAGCAGTCCGGCTTCTTCGAAGTCGGATTCGCCGCGCCATGAACGACAGGCGAATGCGCCTGCGCCGCCCGGGACTCGGCGGCGTCATGGCAGGGCGGTGCAGTCGAGGCCATCTCATGGACGCGCCCCGCGATGTGCGTCATCGCGATCGCCTGTGCCGAGCTGCTGACCAGCAAGCCCACGCACAACAGCACCCGCAACACGACCGCACCGAAAGCCATCTTCACACCTTACCGGAACTTGCCGCCGCAGCGATCTTCGGGGACATCTCGTCGGGCTTCGGCAAGCGAGAAGCGCGGTCCGGTTCCGACCGCGCTCCCCGCCGCCTGCGCATCAAGAGATAGGCGGCAGGAATCACGAACATCGAGAGCAGCGGGGCCGTGATCATGCCACCGACCATCGGCGCGGCGATGCGCTGCATCACCTCCGAGCCCGTGCCGGAGCCCCACATGATCGGCAGCAGGCCGGCCAGGATGACGGCCACGGTCATCGCCTTGGGCCGGACGCGCAGCACGGCGCCCTCGCGAATGGCGTCGCGCAGATCCGCCTCTGCGGTGGTGCCCGCGGCGATGCGCTCGGTCCATGCGTTCTTCAGGTACAGCAGCATGATCACGCCGAACTCGGCCGACACGCCGGCCAGCGCGATGAAGCCGACGGCGGCGGCCACCGAAAGGTTGTAGTCGAGGCCCCAGAGCAGCCAGATGCCGCCGACCAGGGCGAACGGCAGGGTTGCCATGACGAGAGCCGCCTCGCTGAAGCTGCCGAAGGTGATGTAGAGCAGCACGAAGATGATCAGCAGGGTGAACGGGACGACGAGCTTCAGCTTGGCGACGGCGCGCTCGAGGAACTCGAACTGGCCCGACCACGAGACCGAATAGCCCGGTGGCAGCGCCACTTTCTGCGCCACGACACGCTGCATCTCGTGCACCGCCGATGCGAGGTCGCGACCGCGGATGTCGACGTAGACCCAGCCTGACAGGCGCGCGTTCTCGCTGCGAAGCATGGGCGGCCCGTCGGTGATGCGGATGTCGGCCACGTCGGAGAGCACGAGGCGCTGGCCGCGCTCCGTGACGATCGGCAGGTTCCTGATCTTCGCGAGCGAATCGCGCAGCTCGCGCGGATAGCGCAGGTTGATGGGAAACCGCTGCAGGCCCTCGACCGTCTCGCCGATGTTCTCGCCACCGATGACCGACGAGATCACGGACTGAACGTCGGCGATGTTGAGACCGAATCGCGCTGCGGCCTCTCGCTTGATGTCGACGTCGACGTAGCGGCCGCCGGTGAGTCGCTCGGCGAGCGCACTGGTGACCCCCGGGACGTCCTTCAGCGCTCGCTCGATCTCGCCGGTGAGGCGGTCGATGGTCGCGAGATCGGCGCCGGCGACCTTGACGCCGACGGGGCTCTTGATGCCCGTCGCCAGCATGTCGATCCGGTTTCGGATCGGCGCCACCCAGATGTTGGCGAGGCCCGGCACGCGGACGATGCGGTCGAGCTCCTCGACCAGCTTGTCCTGCGTCATCCCCGGCCGCCATTGGTCCTGCGGCTTGAACTGGATCGTCGTCTCGAACATCTCGAGCGGTGCCGGATCGGTCGCGGTCTCGGCACGCCCGGCCTTGCCGAACACGCTCGACACCTCCGGCACGGTCTTGATCAGGCGATCGGTCTGCTGCAGCAGCGCGGCCGCCTTGCCGACCGAAATGCCCGGCAGCGCCGAGGGCATGTAGAGCAGGTCGCCTTCGTCGAGACGGGGCATGAACTCGCCGCCGATGTGCTGCAGCGGCCACAGACTCAGCAACAGCAGCACACCGGCGATCGCGATCGTCGTCTTCGGCGCGCGCAGCACGGCGTCGAGCAGCGGCCGGTACACGGCGATCAGGAATCGATTCAGGGGATTGGCCTGCTCGTCCGGAATGCGCCCGCGGATGAGGTAGCCCATGAGCACCGGGATCAGCGTCACGGAAAGGCCGGCGGCGGCCGCCATGGCGTAGGTCTTGGTGAAGGCGAGCGGCGCGAACAGCCGACCTTCCTGCGCTTGCAGCGTGAAGACCGGCACGAATGAGAGCGTGATGACGAGCAGCGAGAAGAAGAGCGCCGGTCCGACCTCGACCGCCGAATCGCCGACGACGCGCCATCGATCGGCGCCTTCGAGCCGCTCGCCGGGGTGCGCGTGACCCCACCGCTCGAGATGCTTGTGGGCGTTCTCGATCATCACGACCGCAGCGTCGACCATCGCGCCGATCGCGATGGCGATGCCGCCGAGCGACATGATGTTGGCGTTGACACCCTGGTAGTGCATGACGATGAATGCCGCCAGGATGCCGAGCGGCAGGGAGACGATCGCGACAAACGCCGAGCGCAGGTGGAAGAGGAAGACGAAGCAGACCACCGCGACGACCAGGAACTCCTCGACGAGCTTGTGCGACAGGTTCTCGACGGCGCGCTCGATCAGGCTCGAGCGGTCGTAGACCGGCACGATCTCGACGCCCTTGGGCAGGCTGCCTTGCAGGCTCTCGATCTTGGCCTTGACGGCGGCGATGGTTTCGAGCGCGTTCTTGCCGGAGCGCATGACGATCACGCCGCCGACGGCCTCGCCTTCGCCGTCGAGCTCGCCGATGCCGCGGCGCATCTCGGGGCCGAGCTGGATGCGGGCGACGTCGCCGAGCAGCACCGAGACGCCTGCGGGCGTGGTCGTCAGCGGAATCTTGCGGAAGTCGTCGAGCGACTGCAGATATCCCGAGGCGCGCACCATGTACTCGGCCTCGCCGAGCTCGAGCACCGAGCCGCCGCTCTCCTGGTTGGCGCGCTGGATGGCGCTCACGATCTTGCCGTGCGGGATGCTGTAGGCGGCGAGCTTGTCGGGATCGAGCACCACCTGGTACTGGCGCACCATGCCGCCGACGGTGGCCACCTCGGCGACGTTGGGCACGGTCTTCAGCTCGTAGCGAAGGAACCAGTCCTGGAGCGCGCGCAGCTGCGACGCGTCCTGGGTGTTGCCGCGGTCGACGAGGGCGTACTGGTAGATCCAGCCGACGCCCGTCGCGTCGGGGCCGAGCGTCGCCTTCGCGCCCGGCGGCAACCGCGACTGCACCTGGTTCAGGTATTCGAGCACACGCGACCGTGCCCAGTAGAGATCGGTGCCGTCCTCGAACAGCACGTAGACGAACGAGTCGCCGAAGAAGGAATAGCCGCGAACCGTCTTCGCGCCCGGCACCGACAGCATCGTCGTCGTCATCGGGTAGGTGATCTGGTTCTCGACGATGCGCGGGGCCTGGCCCGGGTAGCTCGTGCGGACGATCACCTGCACGTCGGAGAGATCGGGCAGGGCGTCGAGCGGCGTCTTCATCACCGCATAGATGCCCCACGCGCTCACGATCACCGTCGCGAGCAGGACCAGAAAGCGGTTCGCGATCGACCAGCGGATCAGGCGGGCGATCATCGCGTCGTCCCCGATGCCGGGCCAGAAGTCGCTGCGGGAACGTCGTTCAGGCGCGCTTCGACGCCGCGCAGGCTCGCCTCGGAATCGATCAGGAATTGCGACGAGACGACGACGCGCTGGCCCGCCGCGAGGCCGCTCCTGATCTCCGTCTGGCCATCGCTCTCGAGCCCCGACTGCACGTCGACCGGCCGGAAATGACCGTCGGCCTCGGCAAGCAGGACGACCGTTCGCTTGCCGGTCTGGATGACGGCGTCGCTCGGCACGAGCAGCACCTTGCCCGGCCGCGTGTCCATGAAGTCCATGGTCACGAACATGCCCGGCACCAGGCGGGCGCCCGGGTTGGCGAGCTGCATGCGCGCCTTCAGGGTTCGGGTGCCGGCGTTGACTTCGGGCAGCAAGGCCTGCACGGTGCCCACGAAGTCGACGCCCGGAACGGCGGGGCTGCGCGCCCGCACCCTGGCACCGGGTCGAAGCTGGGCGGCCTGGCTTTCGGGCACCTCCGCATTGGCCCACACGGTGCCGAGCCCGTTGATGCGAAAAAGCGTCGTCCCCGCCGTCACCGTCATGCCGTCACGCACCAGGCTCTCGACGACGACGCCGTCGAGCGGCGACCGGATCGACACCCGAGGCTGCGTCCGCCCGATCGACTCGACAGCCAGGATCTGCGCGTCGTCCATGCCGACCTGGCGCATGCGCTGGCGCGCGCCGTCGACGAGCGACGCGAGATCGGCGCCCTGCATGCGGCGCACGGAGAGGAACTCCTCCTGCGCCGCGATCCATTCCGGCACGTAGAGGTCGACCAGCGCTTGGCCCTTCTTCACCGGGTCGAGCGTGGCGCGGACCAGCACGCGTTCGACGAAGCCGGTGGCGCGCGCCTGGACCACCGCCTGGTCGCGCTCGTTGAAGGCGATGCTGCCGACCGCCGAGACCTGCGGCGAGAGAGCTCCTTGCGTGACGAGCGCGGTGCGGACGCCGAGGTTCTGCTGGATTCGCGGGCTGACGCTGACGTTGTTCTCGTCGCCGTCGGCGCCGCCGTAGACGGGCACCAGCATCATGTCCATGAACGGCGACTTGGCCGGCTTGTCGAACTTGCTCGCCGGCACCATGGGGTCGTGGTAGTAGAGGATCCTGCGGCCCGTTGCAGGATCCATCTCGCCGGCCTTCAGGCCGGTCGCGATGTGACGACGCGTCGCGGCCTCACCTTCTGCAAGGCCCTGCGGCAGGCGTTCCGGCGGTGCGGCGGCGGTCGACGCCGCGGCGGACGGCGTCGCCGCGGCGACGCGTGGGCCGTGCT
The DNA here is from genome assembly GCA_039935975.1 of Caldimonas sp. Lineage (GTDB taxonomy): Bacteria > Pseudomonadota > Gammaproteobacteria > Burkholderiales > Burkholderiaceae_C > Schlegelella_A. The sequence goes on along the minus strand of JBDTJD010000093.1, from coordinate 2,405 downwards.
CGGTCCCGAGGCGATAGGCCACCCCCGCGACCCCGGCCAGCAGCACCGCGAGGCCGAGACTTGCTATGACCAGGCGAGGCTTCATGGCTGACGAGCCTCTGACGAGACAGGCAGCATGAAGTTGATGCGGGCCCAGAGGCGCGCCTCTTCCATCGCCAGCCGAAGCCGCTCGAGACGGGTGCCGATCTCCGCTTCGCGCGCCTGCAGCACCGAGACGAGCGGGCCGCCACCACCGCGATAGGCGGCCAAGGATGCGCGTGTCCGTTCCGCGGCGAGCGGCACGAGGACGCTGTCGTGGTGTCGTACCCGCTCGCGATAGCTGCTGCGCTTCTGCAGAAGGGTCAGGGCCTCGAGGACGACGTCGCGGGTGGCCTCCTCGCGCTCGCCGCGCAGCTGCTCGACGACCGCGAGCTTCGCGGCCTGCTCGCGATCCTGCCGATTCGCTCGGTTCCACTGGAGCGGGATCGAGAAGTTCAGGGAGATCATGTTCGAGTAGGCCGGCTCGCGCTGGCTGAACACGAGCTCCACGCTCACGTCGGGACGGGTCTCGGTTCGGGCCACCTCGGCGTCCGCGGCCGCCACCGCTTCGCGCCGGCGCATCCACTCGATTCGCGGATGGATGGCGAGTTCGGTCTCGAGGGCTTCGGAATGGAGGCGGTCCGCGTCCATCGACGGCAGCGGGCCGAGTTCGTCATCCGCAGGCGCGCCGATCCAGCGCGCCAGCTGCGCCTTTGCCGTCGCCACCTGCTGGCGGCTCTCGACGATGCGGTCCTCGAGCTGCCCGATCGCCGATCGTGCTGCGAACACATCGGCCTGCGATCCTCGGCCGCCTCGATAAGCGGCCTCCGCGGCCTCGACCTGCAGCCTCGCTTCGTCCCGCTGCGCGGCCAGCACGTCGGTCACGCGCTCCAGATACTGTCGGTCGAGCCAGGCTGTCGCCGTCTCGCGCTGCAGTTGCGCGAGGGCCAGGACGCGGCCTGCCTCGGCCGCGTCGGCCTCTCGCTCGAAGCGGGCGCTGCGTGCGTGGAGCTTGCTGCCGCGCGTGAGCTGCTGCGTGACACCGACGGAGCGAGCCGTCATGAAGTCGCGGGAAAGACTGAATCGGTCCGAGCTCGTCACGGGTAGGTTGTTGATGCCTGCGGTCAGCACCGGATCCGGGCGCTGCCCGGCGGCCAGCGCCATCTGTCGTGCGGCGGCCGCCGAGGCGTCCTGCGCAGGCAGCGCCAGCGAGCGCGATTCAGCCCGCCGCAGCGCGTCGTCGAGCGTGAGCGGCGCGGCGGACGCCGGCCCGGCCAACAGGAGGATCAATGCGAATGGCGCACTGCGCTGCCATGGGGCGGCGGCGCGCATCGTCGTCCGCGCCTTCGGATGCGCCTGGCACGCACGAAATGCGCCTCGGCGAGATATGACGTTCATCGAATTGCTCCCTCTGCGCAGGAACGCCGGGGGCGACCTGCGGGCCGGGCCGAGCGAATCGCGTCAAGGCGATCGGCGTTCGACCCGAAGAGATCGTGGGGTCATGACGGCCACCACGGTGCTGCCGCGAATTCCGACGCCAGGTGCGGCGCCGGTGTTCGCGGAGTTCTCAGGCGAGGGTGCGGGGAGGGCGCTCGGGCGCGCCGGTCAGAAAGCCGACGGACGGGGCGGTGGCCGGGGCGGCGTTGGCGATCGTTCTCACCGAAAGATGCAGCAAGGTCGACATCGCGGGCGCTTGCATCGGCACGACGCCGCACGCACCGGCACCCGCGCATTCGAGCTTCGCCTTTGCCGATGAACCGGTGTCGCCCATCCTGCCTCCGCAGGGCGAGGACCCGTCGGCATGCTCCGTCGAGGCCTCCATCGACGAATCGGCGAATGCTGCCGGCTGCGACGTCACCGACACGGGAGCCGGATGCGCAGTCATCGACATCGTCATCGACATCGACCCGCAACCGGGCATGGCGCCGGCAATTCCGTGCATCGGCAGGGCCAGCAACAGCAGCCAGGAAAAGATCGCACGGGAGCGCCGGAGCATGGATCAAAGTATAGGTGGCGGGGTACGAGCCCCGACCGTTCGACCGGCGGCAATGGCCACGCGCGCGGTCATACGCCCGGGTTTTGCGGGTCGGGTTGCCGCTCGCCAGGTCCGCAGCAGCCCCTGGGGTCGACCTGCTTCGGCGGGCAGGCGGTCGATCCGTAGGAGCAGAACACGCAACAGTCGCCGGCGAGCGGGCGCAGGACGGTCTTGCAGCCTTCGCACTCGTAGAACCACTGGCATGCGTCCGTGGGCATCGCCTCTTCCTTGCGATGACCGCAGCCGGGGCAGGTGAGGGTCGACAGCAGGCAGGGCGCAGTCATGGTGTCGAGGCAGTGTTTCAGGCCGGTGCATATCCGGCTTTCGCGAGCGTCGCGGCCATCGCCTCGCG
>JBDTJD010000092.1:0-3936 GCA_039935975.1 Caldimonas sp. | reverse complement strand
CGAGCCGAGCGACAGGCCGAGGATGATGTAGCCGATCTGCGCGATGCTCGAGTAGGCGAAGAGGCGCTTCAGGTCGGCCTGGAAGATGGCGATCACCGAGCCGCCGAACATGCCGGCCAGGGCCAGCAGCAGCAGCATCTCCTCCATCGGCAGGTGCAGGAAGACCTGGGACGGGCCGAAGACGGTGAAGTACATGCGCAGCAGCACGTAGACGGCGAGCTTGGTCGAGGTGCCGGCAAGGAAGGCCGACACCGACGACGGCGCATACGTGTAAGCGTTGGGCAGCCACTGGTGCAGCGGGAACAGGGCCATCTTCAGCGACACGCCGACCGTCAGGAAGGCGAGCGCGGCCAGTACAGGCCTTGCGCCTTGCGCATGGCGCAGCCGTTCTCCCATGTCGGCGAGATTGAGCGAGCCGGTCATCAGGTAGAGCATGCCGATGCCGATGACGATGAAGGTCGCCCCGATCGTGCCCATGATGAGGTACTGGTAGGCCGCGACGAGCGCGCGCCGATCGCGCCCGAGAGCCACCAGCACGTAGGTCGAGAGCGACGAGATCTCGAGGAAGACGAAGATGTTGAAGGCGTCGCCGGTGATCGCGATGCCGAGCAGGCCCGCGAGCGTCAGGGCGAACATGGCGTAGAACAGGTAGTGCCGCTCACGCGGGATCTCGCGCTCGATGCTGGCCCGGCAGTACGGCAGCACGACAGCGGCCAGGCCCGAGACCAGCACGAGCATGAAGACCGAAAGGCGGTCGACCCGGTATTCGATGCCCCAGGGCGGCGGCCAGCCGCCGATCGCGTACGACATCGTCCCGTGGGCATCGACGCGAAGCCAGAGCAGCACCGCGATGCCGAGCGCGCTCCAGGCCGCGGCCAGGACGACGGCGAATGCGGCGTGGCGATGGCGCAGCAGCACCGCCACCGGGGCCGACAGCAGGGGGACGATGACCTGCAGCGGCGGCAGGTGGTCGGCGACGTTCACGGCAGGCCGGAGGACGTGGGCTCGGGCTCGGGCCCGGCGTCGATCGCGAGGATCTCGTCTTCCTCGATGGTGTCGTAGGTCTCGCGGATGCGGACCACCAACGCAAGGCCGAGCGCGAGTGTCGCGACGCCGACCACGATGGCGGTCAGGATCAGCACGTGCGGCAGCGGATTTGAGTAAAGCGTGAAGGCCGGGCTGATGATCGGCGCGGTGCCTCCCACGACCTTTCCAGGCGCGACGTACAGCAGGTACACCGAGGTCTGGAAGATGCCCAGGCCGACCAGCTTCTTGATGAGGTTGCTGCGCGCCACCACGACGAACAGTCCCGCCATCATCAGGAAGACGGTCACGAAATACGCGAAGTGCCCGAAGAGGCTTTCGGCGCGGCCGTCGATCACTCCTCGCCCGCTCTGCGCCGATCGGCGAACATGTAGAAGATCTTCAGCATCACGCCGGCAACCGTCGCAGCGACGCCGACCTCGACCCAGAAGATGCCGCGCTCCTGGCCGTGCACGGGGTCGTGGGCGAGCACGGAGTAGTCGAGGTAGTTGCCGCCGAGCAGAAGGGCCGCGATGCCGACGCCGGCGTAGAGGATCACGCCGGCGGCCATCATCGATTCCACCAGCCACTCCGGGACGACGGCGCGCACCTCGCCGAGGTCGAACACGAGGGCGTAGAGGATCATCGCCGAGGCCAGGATGACGCCGGCCTGGAAGCCGCCCCCGGGACCGAAGTCGCCGTGGAACTGCACATAGAGCGCGAACAGGAGGACGAACGGAATCAGCAGGCGCGTGACCACGCGCAGGATCAGGTTGCCGCTCACGCCGGCTTCTCCTTGCGGCGACGGCGCAGCAGGGCGACGACGCCGGCGCCGGCCGTGAACACGACCGTCGTCTCGCCGAGGGTGTCGTAGCCGCGGTAGCTGGCGAGCACGGCGGTCACGACGTTCGGCACGCCGGTCTCCTCCACGCTCTTGGCAAGATAGCGGGGCGCCACGTGCTGGTGAATCGGGGCGTCGGTGTCCGAGAACTCGGGCAGACCAAGCGTGCCGTACACCAGCACGACGCCGACGGTTGCCGCAACCGCCAGTGGCATCCAGGGCTTGCGGCTGGCGCGAAGCTCCTCGCTCTTGCACAGGAAGATGGCGCCGAGGAAGAGCACCGTCGAAAGCCCCGCACCGACGGAGGCCTCGGTCATCGCGACGTCGACGGCATCGAGGGCGACCAGGACCGTCGCCATCAGGAAGCTGTAGATGCTCGCCAGCACGACCACCGCGAACAGGTTGCGACTCTGCACCAGCGCCACCACGGTCAGCGCCATCAGGACGAGCAGGACGTTGATGATCAGGGCTTCGATGGCGCTTCCTCCACTGGGGCCAGCACCGGATCCAGGCCGCGCGCGAGAGCCGCACGCGCCAGGGCGTGGGCCGCGGTCGGGCTGGTGAAGAACAGCAGCAGGCCGATCATCGCGAGCTTCGCCGACACCAGCGTCGCGCCGGCCTGCAGCACCAGGCCGAGCAGGATCAGTGCGGCGCCCAGGGTGTCGACGATGCTGGCGGCGTGCATCCGGGTGAAGAAATCGGGCATGCGAAGCATGCCGACGGCGCCGACGATGCAGAAGAATCCGCCGCCGATCAGGCAGATCCAGCTCAGGCCGTCGACCCAGACGCTCACTGCGAGCCGCTCGGCTTGTCGCTGCGGGGATCGCCGAGGCTGCCGTAGCGGAAGTACTTGAGCACGGCGATGGTGCCGATCACGTTGAGCAAGGCGTAGACGATCGCCAGGTCGAGGAACTCGGGCCGGCCCGTCAGGAAGCCGATCACCGCCAGCAGGAGCGTTGCACCCGTGCCGACCGTGTTGGCGGCGAGCGCGCGGTCGAACACGGTCGGCCCGAGCGCGGCCCGGATCAGCGCCAGCGCGACGGTGGCAAGCAGTGCCAGGGTGGCTGCCGCGAACATCATGGCGCCCCCTCCAGTGCAGTGACGCGCCGGTCCATCTCGCTGTCGAGGACGCCGGCGGCGCTGTCGCGAGTGATGCCGTGAACGACGAAGTGGCCCGGTTCGGCCTCGATGGTGATCGTGCCCGGAGTCAGGGTGATCGAGTTGGCGTGGATCACGAGGCCGATCTCGGTTCGCTGGCTCGGCCGGAAGCGAGCCAGGGTCGGCGATATCGGCAGCCTCGGATCGACGATGAGGCGCGTCACGGCCCATGACGAGCGGACCACCTCGGCCAGCAGCCAGATACCGTAGCCGACGAAACCGACGCCCCGCTTCAGGCCGGGCCGGGCCGTCTCGAGCAGACCCATGCGGTGGCTCAGCCACACCACGGCGAAGGCGCTTGCGGCGCCGGCGGTCAGCAGAAAGGGCGTGAAGTAACCCGACAGAAGCACCCAGAACAGGCACAGCAGCGCGAACAGGGTGGCGTAGGGAATCACGTGGTGCGTGGATGAACGACGGCAGCGTGCAGGTCGCGCGCATTGTAGGCAGCGCCTGCGGCTCGTCTGCATCATCCGGCCTACCGTTTTACCCGGTGCGATGACTGGTCGGCGACCGAGCCACCGTAGGCGCCGTCCGACGCCGGAATGCGGGGGCGTTGGGATGCGGCAGGCGGAGCACGGCCCGTACCATGCGCGGGCAATGTCAGGGGGTTCCGGCTGAGCGCGAGCGGCCGACGATGGACGTCGTGAGCGTTCTCGCGCGGTTCCGAAGTGAACCGTGCAGAGTGACGCACTGATTCTTGGCGACGACATGACAAGGGAGTGACTTCGAGTGCCGCACGCTCTGCTCGTCGACGACGATTCCGACGCTGCTGAAACGATGGCGATGCTGATCGCCAGTGAAGGCTTCACCGTCGCGACCGCCGGCTCGCTGCGCGACGCGCGCCGGCAGATGGCGCTGCAGGAGCCGGACATCGTCCTGCTCGACGTGATGCTGCCCGACGGCAGCGGCATGGA
>JBDTJD010000091.1:0-10481 GCA_039935975.1 Caldimonas sp. | reverse complement strand
GCAGCACATTGAGCTGCTGCGTCAGGGCCGTGAAATACCGGAATGCCGAACTGCAGGCTGCATCGGTGAGCAGCGTGTTGCGTTCGAACGCCCCGCCATCCACCGTCGTCACCGCCTTGGCCGCAGCCGCCTGGCGTTTCAATTCGTCGAGATATCCCACCGTAGCCCCGTTCGTCGTCTGTCAAAGGATATCGCAGACGAGGGCAAATTCTTCCGGCAGATTCGTGGACTATTGCGGTCCCGAGGCCAGTCCGGCGAATGCCGAGTCCAGATCGGAAAAGAGACTGCCAGCGCCGATCGAGGCGTCGAGGCCGGCCTGGCGCAGGGCAGCCAGTGGCTGTTCGTTCAGCCCGGCGAAGATCAACCGGACGCCCAGGCGCGTCAATGCCTGGTGGACGTTCTCGATCGCGTCGATGCCGGAGGCGTCGATCGAGACGAGCTGGTGGGCGTCGAGAACCAGCGCCGTGGTGCCGGGCGCGATCTCTTCCGGCAGTGCCTCCAGCTTGGCGACGGCGGCGAAGAACAGCGGCCCGTAGAGGTGGTACGTGACGACGCCGGGCGCCTGCGCCTGCGGCGACAGGTCGCGCTCGACCCGGAACAGCGCGCCCATGCGGTAGACGAAGACGATGCAAGCCACCGCCATCCCGACCTCCATGGCGACGGTGAGGTCGACCAACACTGTCAACAGGAAGGTGCCGATCAGCTTGGTCCGGTATTCGAACGAGAAGGCGCGCAAGCGCACGAACTCGCGCCACTCGCCCATGTTCCAGGCCACGTAGAGCAGGATGCCGGCGAGCACCGACAGCGGCACCGCGGCGGCAAGGGGCGCGGCCACCAGCACGATCGCCAGCAGGACGAGGGCGTGGACGATGCCGGCGATCGGGCTGGTGGCGCCGGCCCGCAGGTTGGTCACGGTGCGCGCGATCGTGCCGGTGGCCGGGATGCCACCGAAGAACGGGCAGACGATGTTGGCGATGCCCTGCGCCATCAACTCCTGGTTCGGGTCGTGGCGCTTCTGTGTCGACATGCCGTCGGCGACGCGGGCGCAGAGCAGCGACTCGACGGCGCCGAGCAGCGCGATCGTCACCGTCGGCACGAACAGGCGCTGGACCGTTTCCCAGTCGAAGTCGGGCAAGACGAACGCTGGCAGGCCTTGGGGAATGCCGCCGAACCGCGTACCGATGGTCTCGACTGGCCAATGGAGCCAGGCCGCGAGTACGGAGAGCGTGACCAGCGCGACGATCGGACCGGGAATGCGCGAGGCAACGCGGATCGCGTCGCGGCTCAGGTCCGACTCCAGCACCGTGCCCGGATGCCAGCGGGCGCCGGTGGTCAAGGCCACCGGCCACAGGCCGAGCCAGCGCCAGAGGGCGAGCCCCGCGACGCACAGCGCTCCGAGAGCGAGGGCATGCGGGTTGAACTCGCGCCCATGGATCAGGATCGCGTGGGCCTGCGAGAAAAAGTCGGCCGGCACCTTGCCGACCTCGAGGCCGAGCAGGTCCTTGATCTGCGACAGCGCGATCAGCACCGCGATGCCGTTGGTGAAGCCGATGACGATCGAAACCGGGATGTAGCGGACCAGCGCACCGAGCTTGAGCCAGCCGAGCACCAGCAGCAGCACGCCGGCGAGCACCGTGGAGATCAGCAGCCCGGCGACCCCGTAGCGCTGAACGATGCCGTAGACGATGACGATGAATGCGCCGGCCGGGCCGCCGATCTGGACGTTCGAGCCGCCCAGCGCCGAGATCAGGAAGCCGGCGATGATGGCCGTGAAGATGCCCTGCTCGGGCTTGACGCCACTGGCAATGGCGAAGGCCATCGCCAGCGGCAGCGCGACGATGCCGACGGTGATTCCGGCGCCGAGGTCGGCGGCAAAGCGGCGACGGTCGTAGTCGGCGAATGTGTCGAGCAGGCGTGGCCGGAACGAATGGAGCCGGGCCGCGAAAACAGCGAGGCGCGACGGCGCCGGCAAGCCGGTGGCAGGAACGTCGCTCACGCGGCTGGTGCGATCACAGTGGCGTCACTGTAGGTCGTCAGGCGGTGCGGCCGTTGATGCAGGTCAAGGCGACGACTGCCGTGGACCGGCCCCGACTCTCATCAGGCGGCGCCCAGGGCTCGCGCCACCGCCTGGGCCAGCTCCTCACGCGTGCAGGGCTTGTGAAGCAGCTCCCAGGCCGCCGGCGCATCGCGATCGGCATCGAGGAGCTCGGCCGAATAGCCCGACATCAGGAGCACGGCCATTCCGGGGCACAGCTTCTGGACCCGCGCGGCCAGCTCGGTGCCGCGCATGCCCGCGCCCAGGGCGATGTCGGTGACGAGCAGATCGAACGTGGCGTCGCCTGCGAGGGCAAGCATCGCCTGCTCGCCGCTGGCCGCGGATTCGGTCTTGCAGCGCATCGAATCGAGAAACCGGTGCATGACGGCGCGCACCTGCAGATCGTCCTCCACCAGCAGCACGCGCAGCCCCGGCGGGACGTCCCGATCCCTGTGGACCGGCGCCTTCGATGTCGTCGTTGCCTCTTTCGCCGCCGGGATGTAGAGCGTGACGGTCGTTCCCTGTCCCAGGGCGCTGTCGATCGTCACCGCCCCCTTCGATTGCTTCATGAAACCGTAGACCGTGCTCAGGCCGAGGCCGGTCCCGCGCCCCGCGTCCTTGGTCGTGAAGAACGGTTCGAACGCGCGTTCCCGGGCCTCGGCCGACATGCCGGTGCCGTCGTCGGAAACGATGATGGCGACCAGGCCGCCCTTCGGCGGATCGGCGGCGTCGATCTCGGCCCGGATGTCGTCCGGAACGGTGGCGCGGTATTCGGCGCGAAAGCGCAGCCGGCCGCCGTCGGGCATGGCGTCGCGGGCGTTGATCGCGATGTTGAGAAGCGCCGCCTCGAGCTGGCCCGGATCGGCCAGCGCACTCGGCACTGCGGAGGCCGAGCCGACCTCGATGACGATGTGCTGGTCGAGCGTGCGGCGCAGCATGTCGGCGAGCGACTGGAGCAGCTGGTCGACATCGACGGCGGTCGGCTGCAGCACCTGGCGCCTGGAGAATGCCAGCAGCTTGCTCGTCAGCTCTGCGCCCCGGCGCGAGGCACGCGACGCGGCATCGACGAGCTGGCGCGCGTAGCCGTCGCCAGCCATCGACGGCAGCTCGTCGAGCACCTGCAGATTGCCCTGGATGACCGTCAACAGGTTGTTGAAGTCATGGGCGATTCCGCCGGTGAGCTGGCCGACGCTCTCCAGTCGCTGGGCGTGGCTGAGCGCCTCTTCGGATCGCACGCGCTGCAGGCTGCCGGCGAGCAGATTGGCCAGCGACTCCAGGAAGCGGACATCGTCGTCGCCGAACGACCGGGGCCCTCGCGAGCGCGCCGCGAGGATGCCGATGGTCCGGCCACGATCGGAGATCGGAACCGCGAGTGCGCTCGTCAGGCCGGCGTCGAGATAGCTCTTCGGCACGGCGAAGCGCCGCTCGCTCGCGTAGTCGGCGACGATGATGGAGCGCCCCTGCGCCAGCACGAATCCGAGCGAGGTGTCCGGGCGATTGGCGATGAGCTCGCCCAGCCGCTCGCCGGGCACGGTGCCGACCGCGCTGGCGACGCGAAGCTCGAGAAGGTTGCTCTCGAGCAGGTAGACCACGGCGACATCGACCTGCAGCGCCCGCGCCGCCAGGACGGGCACCTGGTTCAGCAGTTCCTGCGGGTCCCTCGCGTCGACGGCCACGCGGCCGAGCATCGCCAGCTGCTCGCTGTACTGCGCCTTGCGCAGCGCCTGCTGGATGCGCGGATAGGCGCCGATGTCGCGGATGGCCGCCACGACGAGGGGCCCGCCGCGGCCCTGGAGCGGGCTCAGTGCGATCTCGACGATGACTTGCGAGCCATCCTTGCGCCGCGCCACGAGATCGGTGCGCTTGCCCATCGGACGCGGCCGCGGGTCGCGACCGAAGGAGTCGCGATAGCCCGCGTGCTTCGGCCGGATCGTCTCGGGAACGAGCGCCTCCACCGCCAGCCCGATCAGCTCGTCGACGGAATAGCCGAGCAAGACCGACGCCGCCGGATTGGCCAGGACGATGGTCCCGCCCGCGTCAGCGACCACGAGGGCATCCGGATAGGCTTCGAACAGCACCCGATAGAGATCGACGTCCTCGCCTTCGGGAAGGAGGCTCGCGGCGGGGACGGACGAGGTGCTCACGGCGCCTCGCCTCAAGCGGCGGTCACCGACGGGAGGAAGACATAGCCGGCCCCGCGCACCGACTGGATGACCTGTGCATCGTCGACGTCGACTCCGAGCTTCCTGCGCAGGCGCCCGACCTGGACATCCACGGTGCGATCGAACGGCGCCGCCTCCCGCCCCCGTGTCTGCTCGAGGAGGAAGTCGCGCGACAGCACGCGCCCGGGATGGCGGACGAAGACCAGCAGGAGGTCGAACTCGCCGCCGGTGAGCCCTGCGTCGAGCCCGGCGGGCGAGACGAGGCGCCGGGCGCCGACGTTGAGCTCCCACCCGGCGAAGCGGTAGCCGACGCGAGGCGACGCTGCAGCGGCACCGGCGGACGGCTCGAGGCGACGCAGCACGGCCTTGACGCGCGCCGCCAGCTCACGAAGGTCGAAGGGCTTGGTCACGTAGTCGTCTGCGCCGACTTCGAGGCCGACGACCTTGTCGACGGCGTCGCCCCGGCCCGTGACGATGACCAGCCCGCATCGCCAGTGCTCACGCAACTGGCGCGCAATCGCGAAGCCGTCTTCGCCGGGCAACCCGAGGTCGAGCAGGACCAGCGCGGGGCAGTCCGCCGCCATGAGCTTCATCAGGGCGCCACCGTCGTGCACCTGCGAGACGCGATAGCCGTGGCCCTGAAGATAGTTCGCAAGCAGCGTCGTGATGTCCGTCTCGTCATCGAGGACGGCGAGATGGACGAGGGGGTTCACCCGCGGATTGTGACGTCGGCGGCCTTGCCGCGTGCTGCGAGCTCCGGCCCTCGGGCTTCGCCCTGTTCCGAAAGATTCGGTCGCACGTGGGCAACGTGTGCGCCCAGATCCTCGGCGGCGCGACGAAAGCGAAGCGCATCGACAACCTGGCCGGATTCGCAGAGCAGACCGATATGCCGGCCGCCAAGCAGCAGGGTCGCCTGCCCCCGGCGTCGGCAGCTTGCTTCAGTAGAAGCGCGCGGCGGCGCGCGATCAGTCGCTCGACCCAGCCGACGGCGTGTCGAGCTCCAGAACGTAGTGGATCGAGCTCTCGTCCGCCGCTTCAACCACCTGGAAGCCGAAGCTTCGGGCCAGCTCGCGCATCGGGCGGTTCTCGCGCAAAACGTCGCACACCAGTCGGCGCGTGCCGCGGCCTTCGAGATAGCGAATCATCTTGCCAAGCAGCAGGCGGCCGAGGCCGCGCCCCTTCAGATCCGAACGCAGGATGATCGCGAACTCGGCTTCGATGTTGTCCGGATCGGCGACGGCGCGAACGACTCCCATCGTGTCGGTCGTCCCGTCGGCGTTCTTCGCCAGGGCGACGAACGCCATCTCGCGCTCGTAGTCGATCTGCACCAGCCGCGCGAGCTCGCTGCGCGGCAGCTCGCGACGCACGCTGAAGAAGCGCAGGCGCAGGTCCTCGGGCTCGAGCCCTTCGGCAAAGGCGCGGTGCTGGGCTTCGTCCTCCGGCCTGATCGGCCGCACCAGCAGATCGCGTCCTTGCCATTCCATGCGTTCGGCGAGCTGGGACGGGTACGGCTGGATCGCGAAGCGCTCGGTGCCGGACCCGGCCGCAGCGCAGACGCGCACCCGGGCGTCGAGTGCGATCACGCCATCCGCATCCGCGAGCAGCGGGTTGATGTCGAGCTCGATGAGCTCGGGCAGGTCGGCGAGCATCTGCGACACGGCGATGAGCGCGTCGCCGATCGCGTCGGGATCCGCCGGCGGGTGATCGCGATAACCGGCGAGCAGCCGGGAGACGCGGGTGCGCGCGACCAGCTCGCGGGCCAGGACCCGGTTGAGAGGAGGCAGCGCGATCGCGCGATCGGCGAGAACCTCGACGGCCGTGCCGCCCTGGCCGAACAGGATCACCGGACCGAAGGTGGCGTCCACGCTCGCGCCGACGATCAACTCCTGGGCATGGGGCCGCTGCACCATCGGCTGCACCGTGAATCCGGCGATCCGTGCCTGCGGACGCTGCTCCCGCACCTGCGCGAGCATGCGCTCCACCGCCTCGCGCAGGTCGGCCTCGCCGTTCAGGTTCAGGCGCACGCCGCCGACGTCGGACTTGTGGCTGATGTCGGGAGAGAGGATCTTGAGTGCGACCGGGAAGCCGCATTCGCATGCCGCCGCGACGGCCTCGGCGACCGAAGGGCCGACCACCCGCGTCGGCACGACCGGGATGCCGTAGGCCTTGAGCACCGTCTTCGCCTCGGCCTCGTCGAGCATCTCGCGGCCGGCGGCGAGAGCGGCGGCGATCACCGCGCGAGCTGTCGCACTGTCCGGCGGCGCATTCTCGGCTGCCGCGGGCGCCTCGGTCAGCAGCGCCTGGTTGGCTCGATAGGTCGCGAGCATCGACCACGCGCGCACCGCCTCCTCGGGCGTGGCGTACTCCGCCACGCCCGCCTCCGCGAAGATCCCGCGGGCTTCGGCGACCGCCGCGTCGCCGAGCCAGCTGGCCATCATGTGACCGGCGGCCCGGCGGGCGAGCGGCGTACAGGCGCGGGCGATGTCGGCGCTGCTCACGATCGCGGTCGGTGCGTGCAGGAACAGCACCGTGCCGCTCGACGGCCCGTCCAGCAGGATCTGCAGCGTCTGCGTGTAGCGTTCCACCGGGGCGTCGCCGATGATGTCGATCGGGTTGGCATGCGACCAGGTCGACGGCAGCACCGCATCGAGCGCGCCCACCACCTTCGGGTCCAGGTCGAGCAACTGCACACCGGCCAGCGCAGCGGCGTCGGCGGCCATCACGCCGGCACCGCCGCCGTTGGTCATCACCGTCAGGCCGTTGTCGCGGCTGCCGCGAAAGCGAGCCAGCGTCTCCGCAGCCATGAAGAGGTCCTGCAGGTTGTCGACGCGAAGCATCCCGGCCCGCCGGATCGCGGCGTCGACGACCAGGTCGGAGCCGGCCAGGGCGCCGGTGTGCGATGCGGCGGCCTGCAGGCCCTTGCCGGCGCGCCCCGCCTTGACGACGATCACCGGCTTGTTGCGCGCCGCCGCGCGTGCCGCCGACATGAACTTGCGCGGCGCCTCGATCGATTCGATGTAGAGCAGGATGGAGCGGGTGCGGACGTCGCTCGCCAGATAGTCGAGCAGGTCGCCGAAATCGACGTCGGCGCGTTCGCCGAGCGAGACCATGTGCGAGAAGCCGATGCCTCGCGACCGGGCCCGGTCGAGCACGGCGGTGACGAGCGCGCCCGACTGCGAGACGAACGCGATTTCGCCGGGCAGCGCGTCGGTGTGCGCGAAGCTGGCGTTGAGACCGAGGTGCGGACTCAGCAGGCCGATGCAGTTCGGACCGAGCACGCGCAGCAGGTGGGGTCGGGCGGCGTCGAGCATCGCCTGCTTCTGCGCGCCGTCGAGTCCCGCCGTCATCACGATCGCGGCACGGGTGCCGAGCTTGCCGAGCTCGTCGATCAGTCCCGGCACGGTCGCCGCGGGCGTGCACAGCACCGCGAGGTCGGGAGGGCGCGGCAGATCGGCGGCTCGCCCGTATAGCGGCACGCCGTCGATGTCGGCATGTCTGGGATTCACGCCGTAGACGGGCCCCGCGAACGTGCCAGCGCGCACGTTGCGCCAGACGGTGGACCCGACGCTGCCCGGCCGGCTCGACGCTCCGAAGACGGCAATGGACTTGGGCTCGAGGAGCCAGGCGAGGTGACGGATGCTCATGATTCTTCGCGCGGGTCGGCGGTCACGACAAGCGCGATTGCGCAGACGCACCGACCGCCCTCATTGGACTCTCTTTGCAGGGCATGCCTTCCGGGATCGCGGCGCCGATCCGCGCGGGCGCGCGTCAGCGAATCAGGAGGACCGGGGTGGAGCCCTTGCCGAGCGCGATGCCGCCGGGTTGCGGGGGAGCATGCGCGGGGTGTGGATGCTGCCATCGGCGGCGATCAGGATCTTCACGGAACGCTCCGTGGACACAGTCTCGCTGAGCGTGGCGACACGCCACTGCCGGCCCGTGACTTGATGCCGATCAAGGTCAAGGCGTTGCCGCGACTCACACTCGGGCCACTGCTTGAACGGCGAATGCGACGACACGATCGCAAGCCTGTTCCCCCTGACCGCACCGCAAAGGCTGCCGCCTGCGCGCCGCGAGGATCGCACCATGAGCTCGCATCCGACACTGCGCATCATCCGCAACGAGCACGGCGTGCTCGTTGCCGTCCTGCGCTCGATAGAACTGCTCCTTGCAGAGTGCCGCCGCCACGGCCGGGCGCCGGACTTCACGCTCCTGAGGGCAATGCTTTTCTACATCGACGAGTTCCCCGAGCGAGTGCACCACCCGAAGGAAAGCGAGTTGCTCTTTCCCAGGATCCGCCAGCGAACCGCGGCGCTGACCGACGTGCTGGAACGCCTCGATGCCGACCATGCCCGCAGCCATGCGGCCGTGCGCGAGCTCGAGCACGACGTGCTGGAGCTCGAGATGATGAGCGAATCGGCCGACAGCGAGAGCCGGCAGTTGCGCTTCGAGACCTCCATGCGAGCCTACATCGCGTCCTACCTCGAACACATTCGCGCCGAGGAGATCCAGATCCTGCCGCTCGCCGAGCGCGTGCTTTCAGCCGCGGACTGGGCCGAGCTCGATGCCGCTTTCACCCAGAACCGCGACCCGCTGACGCTTCACGAAACCGACGATGCGTTCAGGCCGCTCTTCCTGCGGATCCTGACGACGCTGCCCTCGCCGATCGGGCTCGGTCCGACCGTCGACTCCTTGCGCAATGCGCCCCCGGGGGTCAAAGCGGGACAGCCCGGGCAATCCAACGAAAGGTCGCGATGAAGATCCTGCTTGCCGCAGACGGCAGTTCGTACACCAAGCGCATGCTCGCGTACCTCGCCGCGCACGACGAGTGGCTCGCGCCCGACCACGACTACACGGTCTTTCACGGCCTCCTTGCGCTGCCGCACCGGGCGGCGGCGTATGCCGGACCTGCCCTCGTCCGCAGCTACTACGACGACGATGCCGAGACCGTCTTCAGGCCGATTCGCAGGTTCCTGAAACGCCAGGGGATCGAAGCGACCTTCGTCCACAAGATCGGCGACCCGGCCGAGAACATCGCGAAGCTGGCCGAGAAGGGCAAATTCGATCTGCTGATGATGGGCTCGCATGGACGCGGCGCCCTGGGCAACCTCGTGCTCGGCTCGACCGCGACGAAGGTCCTGGCGCAGTGCTCGACACCGGTGCTGTTGATCCGCTGAGGACGGGACGACACGACCGGGTTAGGCGCAGGCCCGCGCGCCGACTCACGTTGCTTGGGTCGCTCGGCCTGGAGCCGTTCGTTCTCCGGCCGCCGCCGACCAGCGCCAGTGCCGGATCTCCGGCATGTCCTCGCCGTGCGTCGTCACGTAGTCGCGATGCGCGCGCAAGCGATCGGCGATCGCCTGCCGGGCGTCAGCGGCGCGGTTGTACAGGGTCGGCACCCGGTCGATCACATCGCTCGCGAGATGGAAGCGATCGAGGTCGTTGAGCACGACCATGTCGAACGGCGTCGTCGTCGTGCCTTCTTCCTTGTAGCCGCGCACGTGCAGGTTGCGGTGGTTGCGCCGGCGGTAGGTCAGCCGGTGAATCAGCGTCGGGTAGCCGTGGAAGGCGAAGACGATCGGCCGATCGGTCGTGAAGAGCGCATCGAACCCGGCGTCGCTCAGGCCGTGCGGATGCTCCGAGGTCGGCTGCAGCTTCATGAGGTCGACGACGTTGACGACGCGAATCTTCAGCTCGGGAAAGTGTCCGCGCAGGAACTCGACCGCGGCGAGCGTCTCGAGGGTCGGAACGTCGCCGCAGCAGGCCATCACGACGTCGGGCTCGCCGCCACCGTCGCTGCTCGCCCAGCTCCAGATGCCGAGGCCGGCGGCGCAGTGGAGGCGCGCGGCCTCGATGTCCAGCCACTGCGGCGACGGTTGCTTGCCGGCGACGACGACGTTGACGTAGTTGCGGCTGCGCAGGCAGTGGTCGGTGACCGAGAGCAGCGTGTTCGCGTCGGGCGGCAGGTACACGCGCACCACCTCGGCCTTCTTGTTGACGACGTGATCGATGAAGCCCGGGTCCTGGTGGCTGAAGCCGTTGTGGTCCTGCCGCCAGACGTGCGAGGTGAGCAGGTAGTTGAGCGAGGCGATCGGCTTTCGCCACGGGATCTGCCGGCACACCTTGAGCCACTTCGCGTGCTGGTTGAACATCGAGTCGATGATGTGGATGAAGGCCTCGTAGCACGAGAAGAAGCCGTGCCGCCCGGTCAGCAGGTAGCCCTCGAGCCAGCCTTCGCACTGGTGCTCGCTCAGCATCTCCATGACGCGGCCATCGGGCGCGACGTG
>JBDTJD010000090.1:0-3081 GCA_039935975.1 Caldimonas sp. | reverse complement strand
ACATCCAAAATGACGAAAGGGTTAGCAGGCACAAACCTGCTAACCCTTGTCTTTTCTGGTCGGGACGGCGGGATTCGAACTCGCGACCCCTTGCACCCCATGCAAGTGCGCTACCAGGCTGCGCTACGCCCCGAAGAGCGCGATTATAGGCAGCGGTCTTGCGTCAGGGGCCGAGCAGACCGCGGATCGAGATCAGTTCCTGACGAACCTGAGCCGATGACAGCGTCAGCGTGCCCTCCACGGACGCCGGCGTTCCCACGGCGCCGGCGTCGATCTCGGCGGTCTCGCCGTAATCCCCGGCGGGTTCGATCTCCGCGGCTCGCCGCGCCGTCGCGGCCGAGCGGGTCGACGCCGCGTCGGTAAGCCGGTTCCTGGCGCCGCTGATCGTGAAGCCCTGTTCGTACAGCAGCTCGCGGATGCGCCGGATAAGCAGCACTTCGTGGTGCTGGTAGTAGCGCCGATTGCCGCGCCGCTTCATGGGCTTGAGCTGCGTGAATTCCTGCTCCCAGTAGCGCAGCACGTACGGCTTGACGCCGCAGAGCTCGCTGACTTCGCCGATGGTGAAGTAGCGCTTGGCGGGGATCGCTGGGAGCGTTTTCTCCATGAAAATCAACAAGATCAGGAGATAAACCTAGACTTTACTCGAACTCTTCTGCCACCGGCGTGTCGCCCTGCACGACTCCCTTCAATTTGTGACTCGCGTGAAATGTCACGACATGGCGGGCCTTGATCGGGATCGATTCGCCCGTGCGCGGGTTGCGTCCGGGCCGGGGCGCCTTGCGCCGGATGTTGAAGTTGCCGAAGCCCGACATCTTCACGTCGTCGCCCGACAGGAGAGTCGCGTAGATCAGGTCGAAGAAGGCCTCGACCATGTCCTTCGACTCCCGCTTGTTGAGGCCGAGGCGCTCGAACAGGAGCTCGGCGAGCTCGGCCTTGGTGAGCGTCGGCGTCACCAGCGTCGGCATCAGGACGCGATCCGGGGGCATGTCGCTTCGGGCCATGCGCTTTGCTCTACTGCTTTCTCAGACGGACGCCAAGGCGCGCGTCGAGCTGGGCGAGGACACCGGCGACCGCGCGCTCGATGTCCCCATCGGTGAGGGTGCGGGTGTCGTCGCGCAGCTCGAGACGGACGGCAAGGCTGTGCTCGCCGTCGCCGATGCCCGGCACGGGCGACTTGGGCTCGTAGATGTCGAACAGGGTGGCGTTGCGGACGATGCCGCCGCCGCCGCCGTCGATTGCCTCCATCAGCGCCGCGTGCGACACGTCGCGCCGGGCGACGACCGCGATGTCTCGCCAGGCCGACTGCTGCTTCGCGAGCGGCGCGAAGACCGGCAGGGGGCGATGCATCAGCGCTCGTGCATCGATCTCGAACACGATCGCCGGCGCGGCGAGCTCGTAGCTCTGGCGCCAGCGAGGGTGGAGCTCGCCGAGGACGCCGACCTTCAGGCCGTCGATCTCGATCGCAGCGCTTCGTCCCGGATGAAGTGCCGGATGCGTGGAAGGAACGAAGCGCGCGCGGACGGGCGCGAACAGCGCCTCGAGATCGCCCTTCACGTCGAAGAAGTCGACCGGTCTCTCGGCGACTCCCCATTGCACCGGAGAGGCTGGGCCGAAGGCCAGCCCGCCGAGCCTCAGCGGCTGACTCAGCCCGGCAACGCTCAGCGGCCCGCTCGGGCCGCCCGGATCGCGGAGGAAGACCTTGCCGAGCTCGAACACGAAGACGCGCGGCGCCTTGCGGGCCAGGTTGACGCGCAACACGTCGACAAGGCCGCCGATCAGGCTCGAGCGCATGACCGAGCTCGTGTCGACGATCGGATTCACCACGCGCACGGGATCGACGTTGCCGGCGAAGTCGCGCTCCCAGCGCGGGTCGACGAAGCTGAAGTTGATCGTCTCCTGCCAGCCCAGGTCGGCCATCTCGTGGCGAAGCGCCCTCGCCTCGCGACGGCTCTCGCTCGCGACCACGGGCACGAGCGTGCCGCGCGCAGGCTGCCCCGGCAGCGCGTCGTAGCCGATCAGCCGGATGACTTCCTCGATCAGATCTTCTTCGAGTCGCAAGTCGAAGCGCCAGCTCGGCGGAACCACCTCGATCACGCCATCGCCCGCCGTCCATCGAAAGCCGAGCCGCGTCATCACCGTCTCGCACTCGGCCTGCGTGACCGGCATGCCGATGACCTTCGCCGCGCGCGCGACGCGAAGCGCCACGGGTCGAAGCACGGGCAGCGCGACGACCTGGTCGTCGACTGCGCCGCAGCGCGTCTCGCTGTCGCCGCAAATGGCGACGATGAGCGCCGTCAGCCGTTCGAGATGCTCGACGGTCGACGCCGGATCGACGCCGCGCTCGAAGCGGTGACCCGCGTCGGTGGAGAACTGATAGCGGCGCGATCGCCCGGCGACCGACTCCGGCCACCAGAAAGCCGCCTCGACGTACACGTTGCGTGTGTCGTCGGACACCGCCGTCGCATTGCCGCCCATGATGCCGGCCAGCGACTCGACATGGCGCTCGTCGGCGATGACACCGACCGTGCTGTCGAGATCCACGGTGTTGCCGTTGAGCAGCTCGAGCGATTCGCCGGCGCGTCCCCAGCGAACCGTGAGGCCGCCGTGGATCTTGTCGAGATCGAAGATGTGCGAGGGACGCCCGAACTCGAACATGACGTAGTTCGAGATGTCCACGAGCGGTGACACGCTGCGCTGGCCGCAGCGTGCGAGGCGCTCGACCATCCACTGCGGCGTCCTCGCGCGCGGGTTCACGTTGCGGACGATGCGGCCCGAGAAGCGTCCGCACAGATCGGGTGCCTCGATCCGCACCGGCAGCACGGCGTCGAGACTGCTCGGAACGGGTGGGAACGACGGCGTCTTCAGCGGCGCACCCGTGATCGCCGCCAGCTCGCGCGCGACCCCGAAGACGCTCAGCGCGTGACCGAGGTTGGGCGTGAGCTTGAGCGTGAAGATCGTGTCGTCGAGCAGCAGGTGCTTGCGCAGGTCGACGCCGATCGGCGCATCGTCGTCGAGCACGAGCAGGCCGCCGTGGTCCTCGGAGAGCTTCAGTTCGCGCGCCGAGCACAGCATGCCGCGACT
>JBDTJD010000089.1:0-4383 GCA_039935975.1 Caldimonas sp. | reverse complement strand
ATGCTCCTCTGCCTCGTCGGCCTGGCGAGCCTGAAGCTCCGATGAGCACCGCGCTCGTTCTCGGACTCGGCGCCTCGGGCCTGGCGATGGCACGCTGGCTGGCGCGCGACGGCACGGTCGTGCGCGTCTGGGACTCGCGCGAGGCGCCGCCGCAAGCGCAGGCGCTTCGCGCGCAGGTGCCGCAGGCGACGCTCGTCGCGGGCCCGCTCGACGAGGCCCTGCTCGCCGGCGTCGACCGCGTCTACAAGAGCCCCGGCCTGGCGCCGGGCGACGCGCGCATCGCTGCCGCGGTCGAGGCGGCGCGCCGGGCCGGCGTCGCCATGGCGGGCGAGCTCGATCTCTTCGTCGCCGCGCTCGCGTCCCTGCGCGAGCGCCACGACTACTCGCCCAAGGTGATCGCGATCACGGGCACCAACGGCAAGACGACGACGACGGCGATGACCGCGCTCCTCGTCGAGCGCAGCGGCAAGCGCGTCGCGGCCGCCGGCAACATCGGCCCGACGATGCTGCAGACGCTGGCGGACTGCCTCGACGCCGGCCCGGCCGAGTCGCTGGTCGCGCGCCTGCCCGAGGTCTGGGTCCTCGAGCTCTCGAGCTTCCAGCTCGCGGGCAGCACCGGCTTCGAGTGCGACGCGGCGGCGATTCTCAACCTGAGCGAGGACCATCTCGACTGGCACGGCTCGTTCGCGGACTACGCCGCCGCCAAGGCGCGCATCTTCGGCGAGCGGGCGACGATCGTCGTCGGCCGCGACGACGACGCCGTGATGCGGCTCGTGCCGGCGCCGAAGGCGCTGCCGACCCGAAGAGGCCGGGCGCCCAAGATCGTCGCGCGACGCGTCGTCACGTTCGGTGCGACCGCCCCCGAGCACGGTGGCGATTGGGGCCTGGCCTTCGAGAACGACATGGCCTGGCTGGTTCGCGCCCGCGACGAGGCAGAGATCGCGGGCGAGGCCGACGGCACGGGAGCCGCCGCCGCCAAAACGGTCGTGCTGCAGCACCTGATGCCGGCCGACGCGCTGCGCATCCGCGGCCGGCACAACGCCCTCAACGCGCTCGCGGCGCTCGCGCTCGCGACCGCGGTCGGCTGCCCGCTTGCGCCGATGCTGCACGGATTGCGCGCCTACAGCGGCGAGCCGCACCGCGTCGAGTACGTCGCGACCGTCGCCGGCGTCGATGCCTACGACGACAGCAAGGGCACGAACGTCGGCGCGACCGTCGCCGCGCTCGTCGGCCTCGGCAGCGAGCGCGCGCCGAAGAAGCTGGTCGTCATCCTCGGCGGCGACGGCAAGGGGCAGGACTTCGCGCCGCTCGGCGCGCCGCTCTCGCGCTTCGCGCGCGGCGTCGTCACGATCGGCCGCGACGCGGCGGTGGTGGAGGCCGTGGTAGCGGCGTCGAAAGTGCCGTTCGAGCGCTGCGAGACGCTCGAGGCGGCGGTAACGGCGGCGTTCGAGCGCGCCCAGCCCGGCGACGCCGTGCTCCTCAGCCCGGCCTGCGCGAGCCTCGACATGTTCCGCAACTACGGGCATCGCGCGGAGGTGTTCGTGGCGGCGGTCCACGAAGCGGCCGATCGTGCCTTCGCGGGGAGCGCGGCATGAGCGCGACGCTCGCCCACGTCTGGCAGTCGTGGCGCGAGCGCCTCGCGCCCGCCGACCGGCCGGCGCGCGCGAAGGCGCCGTCGACCGCGCCCGAGCGCGGCCGGCGCGCCGTCGCCGAGGCCATCCCGGTGCGCGAGTGGATCAGCGTCGACCGCGGCCAGCCCGCGCGCCTGCTCGGCTTCGACCGCACGCTCGTCTGCGTCGTCGTCGCACTGCTCGCGCTCGGCCTGGTGATGGTCTACAGCGCCTCGGTGGCGATGCCCGACAACCCCAAGTTCTCGCGCTACACGTCCACCTACTTCCTGTACCGCCACGTGATGTTCGTGGCCATCGCCGCCGGTGCCGCGCTGGTCGCGGTACAGGTGCCGGTGTCGATGTGGGAGAAGCTCTCGCCCTGGATCTTCGTCGTCGCGCTCCTGCTGCTCGTCGTCGTCCTCGTGCCCTTCATCGGCAAGGGCGTGAACGGAGCGCGGCGCTGGATCCCGCTCGGCATCATGAGCTTCCAGCCGTCCGAGCTGACCAAGCTCGCGATCGCGATGTACGCCGCCGGCTACATGGTGCGGCGCATGGACGTGAAGGAGAACTTCGTCCGCGCCGTCGTGCCGATGGCCATCTCCATCGCGGTCGTCGGCCTGCTGCTGCTCGCCGAGCCCGACATGGGCGCCTTCATGGTCATCGCCACGATCGCGATGGGCATCCTCTTCCTCGGCGGCGTCAACGGCCGGATGTTCCTGCTCATCAGCGCGATCCTGGTCGGCGCCTTCGTGCTCATGATCACCCTGAGCGACTGGCGGCGCGAGCGGATCTTCGCGTACCTCAATCCCTGGGACGAGAAGTACACCCTCGGCAAGGCCTACCAGCTCTCGCACTCGCTGATCGCCTTCGGCCGCGGCGAGATCTTCGGCCAGGGCCTCGGCTCGAGCGTCGAGAAGCTGCACTACCTGCCCGAGGCGCACACCGACTTCCTGCTCGCCGTGATCGGCGAGGAACTGGGCTTCGTCGGCGTCGCCTGCGTCATCGTCGCCTTCTTCTGGCTCTCGCGCAGGCTCTTTCACATCGGCCGCCAGGCGATCGCGCTCGACCGCGTCTTCGCCGGCCTCTTCGCGCAGGGCATCGGCATCTGGTTCGGCGGCCAGGCCTTCATCAACATGGGCGTCAACCTCGGCGTGCTGCCGACCAAGGGGCTCACCTTGCCGCTGATGAGCTACGGCGGCTCGGCGATCGTGATGAACCTGGTCGCGCTGGCGATCGTCCTGCGCGTGGACATCGAGAACCGGCAGCTGATGCGCGGGGGCCGCGCATGAAGACGCTGCTCGTGATGGCCGCAGGCACCGGCGGGCACGTGATTCCCGGCCTGGCCGTCGCCGCCGAGATGAAGCGCCGCGGCTGGCAGGTGAGCTGGCTCGGCACCGAGACCGGCATCGAGAACCGCCTGGTGCCGAAGGCAGGCATCGCTCTCGACCGCCTCGCCTTCAATGGCCTGCGCGGCAAGGGCGTGTTCGGCAATGCCCTCGGTGCCGTGCGGCTCGCCGGCGCCTTCGTCGCGTCGCTCTCGATCCTGGTCCGGCGCAAGGCCGACGCGGTCCTCGGCATGGGCGGCTACGTGTGCTTTCCGGGCGGCTGGATGGCGCGCCTGCTCGGCCGGCCGCTGCTCCTCGTCAACGCCGACGCCGGCCTCCTGCTCAGCAATCGCGCCCTGCTGCCGGCGGCCCGGCGCATCGCCTTCGGCTTCGACGGCGACTCGGCCCGCGCGGCGGGCGCGAAGGCGGTCGTCACCGGCAACCCGGTGCGCGCCGCCATCGAGGCGATCGCCGAGCCGGCCGCGCGCTTCGCCGGGCGCGACGGCGCGCTGCGTCTGCTGGTCGTCGGCGGCAGCCTCGGCGCGCGCGTCCTCAACGAGTGCGTGCCCCAGGCGATCGCGCTGCTGCCGGCCGCACGGCGCCCGAAGGTCGCGCACCAGACCGGCGAGGCGGGGCGCGACAGCGTGCAGCGCGCCTACGACGCGGTCGGCGCCGAGGTCGAGGTGCTGCCCTTCATCGACGACATGGAGCGCCGCCTCGGCGAGTGCGACGTCATCGTCTGCCGCGCCGGCGCGATCACGGTGAGCGAGCTTTGCGCAGCCGGTGTCGCCGCCGTGCTCGTGCCCTTCGTGGCGAGCACCACCTCGCACCAGCGCGACAACGCCGACTGGATGGCGTCGCGCGGCGCGGCGATCCACCTGCCGCAGGGCGAACTGTCGCCGCGCCGTCTCGCCGACCTGCTGAGCGGGCTCACCCGCGAAGCGCTGCTGGCGATGGCGATGAAGGCACGATCGTTGGCGCGACCGCACGCTGCGGCACGTGTCGCCGACGAGATCGAGAGCATGGTGGCCGCATGACCGGCGCCGGGCCGTTCCCAAGCCGGTCCCGCCCCCTCGGGGGGCAGGCGCGCAGCGTCGTGGGGGCACCATGAAGCACGCCGTCAAGCACATCCACTTCGTCGGCATCGGCGGCGCCGGCATGAGCGGCATCGCCGAGATCCTGCACAACCTCGGCTACCGCATCTCGGGCTCCGACCAGCTGGCGAGCGCGACGACGAAGGCGCTCGCCAGGCTCGGCATCAAGGTCTCGATCGGCCACGACGCCAAGAACATCGCCGGCGCCGAGGCGGTCGTGACGTCGAGCGCCGTCCGGCCCGACAACCCGGAAGTGACGGCCGCGCGCGCCGCGCGGATTCCGGTCGTGCCGCGCGCCGTGATGCTGGCCGAGCTGATGCGCCTGAAGCAGGGCATCGCCATCGCCGGCACGCA
>JBDTJD010000088.1:0-7173 GCA_039935975.1 Caldimonas sp. | reverse complement strand
GAACGCGCGCCACCTCGAGGCCACACAGCTTCCGTTCGCGCGCTTCGACCTGATCGTCGGCGACCTGTCGTTCATCTCGCTCGCGCTCGTGCTGCCGGCGCTCGTGCCGCTCGCCGGCGGCGATCTGCTGCTCCTCGTCAAGCCGCAGTTCGAGCTGCAGCCGGTCGATATCGGTGCGAGTGGCCAGGTGAAGGACGCGAGCGCCTACTCGCATGTCGAGGCGAAGCTGCGCAAGGCCTGCGCGAACAACGGGCTGGAGGTGCTGGCCTGGTTCGACAGCGCCACGCCGGGCGGCGAAGGCGCTCGCGAATTCTTCCTGCATGCCCGACCGGCGACCGGGGAACGAAAGCCATCACGATGAAGATGCCGATCCCCGTCAGTTTCGAGTTCTTCCCGCCCAACACGCCGATCGGCAGCGAGAAGCTGAAGACGGTGGTGCAGGAGCTCGCCGCGTGCGACCCCGAGTTCTTCAGCGTCACCTACGGCGCTGGCGGCTCGACCCGCGACAAGACGCTCGCCACCGTGAGCGACATCGCCGCGCTCGGCCAGGAAGCCGCGCCGCACCTGTCGTGCATCGGCTCCACGCGCGAAGGCATCTCGGCGATCCTCGCGACCTATCGCGCGCAGAAGATCCGCCGCCTCGTGGCGCTGCGCGGCGACCTGCCGAGCGGCACCGCGACGGCAGGCGAGTTCCGCTATGCCAGCGAGCTGATCGCCTTCATCCGCGAGACCCAGGGCAGCGACTGGTTAATCGAGGTCGCGGCCTATCCCGAATATCACCCGCAGCAGCGTTACGCCAGGCGCGACCTGGAGCATTTCGCGGCCAAGGTGAAGGCCGGCGCCAGCTCGGCGATCACCCAGTTCTTCTTCAACCCGGACGCCTACTTCCACTTCGTCGACGAGGTGCGTGCCCTCGGCGTCGAGGTGCCGATCGTGCCGGGGCTGATGCCCTTTCACAACTACGCGCGGATCGCCCAGTTCGCGCAGCGCGACGGCATCGAGATCCCGCGCTGGGTGGCGCTGAAAATGGAAGGCTTCATGGACGACGCGGCCTCGATCCGGGCCTTCGGCCTCGACGTCGTCACGCGCCTCGCCGAGCGCCTGATCGCGGGCGGCGCGCCCGGCCTGCACTTCTACACGCTCAACCAGTCGGCGCTCGGCCTCGAGATCTGCCGGCGACTCTCGATCGAAGCCTGATCAAGGGCGCTGCCACATCACGCCGTCCTCGGTGAGGAGGGCGTCGAGCGGCAGGTCGTCGGGCGACGAGCGCAGCATCGGCAGGAAGCCGTGCGTGTAGCTGACGCCGATCGTCACCGGCCGAGGCACGAGCGAGCGCAGCGTGCGGTCGAAGAAGCCTCCGCCGTAGCCCAGGCGCACGCCGCCCGGCCCGTAGCCAAGGCACGGCACGACAAGCATCTGCGGCACGAACTCGTCGGTGCCCTTGGGCTTGGGGATGTCGTAGGCGTCGAGCTCGGTCTCGCAGCCCGGATACCAGACGTGAAAGCGCAGCGACCGGGTCTCGCGATCGGCCACCGGCAGGCCGATGCGCCGCGGGCTGCCGTCGACGCCGCCTTCGCTCCAGCGGTAGAGCGCCGGCAGCGGATCGAACTCGCCCTTGATCGGCCAGTACGCGCCGATCGTGCGTTCGCTGCGCCCGACCAGCCAGACGCGCAGGACTTCCTGAAGGGCGACGGCGCGCTCGAGCCGGTCAGGCAGGGATTGGCGCGCGGCGACGAGTCTCTTGCGCAGTGACTCGCGCTCGTCCGGGGGTTGCGGCGCCTGCATCGATATTCCCTTCGCGGTCGGAGCCCGCGACGCCGGCCGGCGCGCTGGGGACCGAGCTATTGTGCAGAAGCGTGGGCCCCGCCAGCGACCGGGAGCGCGCGTCGGAAAGCGGCCCGAAGACGGCGACGATCACGAACACCGCGAGCAGGGCGGCGACCGTTCCCACGCTGATCCTGGGCGCCGGATCGACGATCTCCCAGCCGCGGCCGAGCGCGGTGCGGAGGTAGGCCGACACGCGATCGAGCGCGGTGCCCGGTTGCCAGGCGATCAGCGCCGGGTCTTCGTCGTCCCATGCCTCCAGCACGGCCCGACTGTTGGCCGGGACGCGCAGGGGATCGCCGGCGGCGACCAGATGGTCGTCGCGGTCGCCTTCGAGGGTCAGCCAGACGCGACCGTGCAGCACCTCGAGGCGTCCCCCCACCGACCCGAGCGGCAGGACGTGACCGGCGCGCAGGGTATGGAGGGGTCCGGCACCGGAAGAGGCGGTAATAGTTTGCGTATTCATCATCTATCTCGTGCTTTAACCAAGTCGCTATGATCGTCCTTCTTCACTGGTGAATCCAATGAATACGCGATCACTCATTGATGCGATTTCGGCATGAGTGCGCATTCACGGCGTCCGCTGTCGCTGACCAACCTGCGCGCCTTCGAGACGGTCGCCCGGACGCTCAACTTCGGTGCCGCGGCGGAGGAGCTGCATGTCACCCAATCGGCCGTCAGTCGGCAGATCAAGGGGCTCGAGGACGAGCTCGGCGCGCAACTCTTCCAGCGCGGCACGCGCCACGTGCAGATCACGCCGGATGGCCAGACCCTGCTGCGCACGGTCGAGCCCTGGCTCGCCAAGCTCGACACGAGCGTGCAGCACATCCGCCGCTCCCGCAGCCGCCAGCGCGTAAGCGTCACGACCTTCGCGTCGTTCGGCTCGCTCTGGCTGCTGCCACGCATCGAGGCCTTCCAGCGCAGCCATCCCGACATCGACATCCGCGTCTCGGCCCATGACGCGATCGAGGATCTCGACGACCCCGAGCTCGACCTGGGGCTACGCTACTGCAGCCCGGCGCAGGCGCCTGCAGGCGGCGTTCATCTCTTCGACGAGACCCTGACGCCGGCGGTGAGCCGCAGCCTCTGGCAGCAGATCAAGGAGGGGAAGTCGCCGCCGCTCGCGACCATCAGCGATCTCAAGTATCAGACCCTGCTCGAGGAGGACGACGACCGGGCCAGCACCGAGTTCCTGAGCTGGCGTCACTGGCTCGCGCAGCACGACCAGGCCGCGCTCGAGCCCCGGCGGTGGCTCTATCTCAACTTCACCTACCAGCAGGTGCAGGCCGCGCTCGCCGGCCATGGCGTGGCGCTGGCGCGGGTGCCGCTGGTGTTCGAGGCGCTTCAGCGCGGCGAGCTGGTCGAACCGTTCGGCGAGGCGGGCCGGACCACGAGCCCGTTCTCGTACTGGATGCTGGTCGCGCCGGGAAGCAGGGCGCGGCCCGAGGTGATCGAATTCACGCGCTGGGTGGAAGCGGAGGCGGCTGCAACGCGCGCCGCCGTCGACGACGTGCGACCGCCGTCCTAGGGTCTAGGCGACGACGCCGGCTTCGGTCACGACCAGCGCGAGGGGAATGTCGTGCGGCCTCGCGTCGAAGACGTCGAGCTCGAGCTCGGCGAACGACCAGGCGACACCGACCGCGACGACGTGATCGTTGGCGGCGAGCCAGCGGTCGTAGTAGCCGCCGCCATAGCCGAGGCGATGACCGGCCCGGGTGAAGCCGACGCAGGGCACGACGACGACGTCGGGCTGCACCGCAGGCCCGCTCGCGCTGCCGATCCCGCATTCGTCGACGATCGACGGCGGGCTGCCGTCCCAGTGCCTGAATTCCATCGCTCGCGGCGTTCGTCGTGCAAATGGCAGCGCCCGCTCGACTTTGTCGAAAGCCGCGTCGGCAGCGAGGACGGCAGCTGCGTTAAATTCGGACCCCATTGCCCAGTAGAGACCGAGGCATGCCGGCTCGAGAGGAACGAGCGCAGCGCGAAGGTGGGAGGCGAGTGCTTCCCGAGCTGCGGCGAACAGCGGCGAAGCGACGAACGCGTTGCGATCGGCGAGCAGGCGGCCCCGCAGGGCCTTCCGTTCGGCGGCAGCGTCGAGTTCGGGCGCGAATTTCATGTGATCGACAGGATGCCAGTGACGCCCGCAGAACGGATCGAGCCAGTATATGAGTCGCCTTCCTCGCGCCGTCGTCGCCCCGGGCGCGGCCTGCGTCTCGCCTTCGCGACGCTGACGACCGCGCTCGTTCTTGCCGCGATCACGCCGGCAGTCCAAGCCCAGGCCTTCGAGACCACGGTCACCGACGCGCGCGACGCGTACCGTCGCCACGACCGCGCCCGCCTCGCCGACCTGCGCGCACAGGCTGCGGCCGAGAAGAACCCGCTCGCGATGTGGGTCGACTACTGGGAGACGACGAATCGGATCGGCGAGGTTCAGCCCGCCGAGTTCGCCGCCTTCGTCGAGCGCTGGAATGGCACCTACGTCGAGGATCGACTGCGCAACGACTGGCTGCTCGAGCTGATGCGGCGCCGCGACCGCGCCAACTTCGCAATCGAGTTCCCGCGCTTTCGCATGAACGACGACCGCGAGGTCACCTGCTTTGCGCTCGCCGGCGGGCCGATGAGCGGCAAGGACGCGAAGGAGGCCGGCATGGCCGCCTGGCTCGCGCAGAAGGATGGCGACGACGGCTGTGCCTTCCTCGGCACCACGATGGCCGCGGCCCGGCTGATCGGCGCACCCGAGGTGTGGAAGAAGATCCGTTCCAGCATCGAGGCGAACCGGCCGCGCGCCGCGCGCCAGGCCGCCGACCTGCTCTCCGACGCTGTCGCCGCCGGCATGGCGGCGATCCTCGACAGCCCGGCGCGCTACCTCGCGAAGAAGGCGTCGACGGCGACGCGCAACGATGCCGAGCTCACGACGATCGCGCTCGTCCGGCTGGCGGCGTCAGACAGCGACTCCGCCGCGGCCCTGCTCGCCAGCCGCTGGGAGCGCGCCCTGCCCAGCGACCTTGCCGCCTACGCGTGGGCCGGCATTGCGCGCCAGACCGCGATCAAGCTCCAGCCCGAGGCCGCGAACCAGTTCCTGCGCGCGACGCAGGTCCATGGCAAGAGCGGCCGCGAGATCGAGCTTTCCGACGACACGCTCGCCTGGAAGGTGCGTTCCGCCCTGCGTGCCGACAACGGCCGGGCTCGCTGGCAGCAGGTGATGCAGGCGATCAACGCGATGTCGGAGTCGGAGCAGAAGGACGCCGCATGGGTCTATTGGAAGGCGCGCGCCCTGCAGTCCCTGGCCCGCGACTCGCAGGACGGCGCGACCTTGCTCGCGACCAGCCGCGAGCTGCTCGCGGGCATCGCCCCGCAGCTCGGCTACTACGGCGAGCTCGCGGCCGAGGAACTCGGCCAGGTGCAGCCGCTGCCGCCCCGGCCGGCGCCACTCACGCCGGCCGAGCGCGATGCCACCGCCGCCGTGCCCGGGCTCGTGCGCGGCGTGACGATGATCGCGATCGGCCTGCGCAGCGAGGGCGTGCGCGAATGGAACTACACGATCCGCGGCCTGGGCGATCGCGAGCTGCTCGCCGCCGCGCAATACGCATGCGACCGCGAGGTCTGGGACCGCTGCATCAACACCAGCGAGAAGACCCGGTCCGAGATCGACATGGACCAGCGCTTTCCGACGCCACTGCGCAAGGAAGTCGTCCCTCGGGCGCGCGAGATCGGGCTCGACCCGGCGTTCGTCTACGGCCTCATCCGCCAGGAGTCGCGCTTCATTGCCGACGCCCGCTCGGGCGTGGGCGCTGCCGGGCTGATGCAGCTCATGCCCGCGACGGCGCGCTGGACGGCCAAGAAGATCGGCCTGCCGTACACGGCGGGCGCGATCGTCGACCGCGACACCAACCTGCGTCTCGGCAACGCGTACCTGAAGCTCGTCCTCGACGACGTCGGCGGCTCGCAGGCGATGGCCGCCGCGGCCTACAACGCCGGCCCGGGCCGGCCGCGCAAATGGCGCGACGGCCCGGTGCTCGACGCCGCCGTGTGGGTCGAGAACATCCCGTTCCCGGAGACCCGCGACTATGTCAAGAAGGTGCTCTCGAACAGCACCTACTACGCGGCGCTGCTTGGCGGCAAGGGCACCGTGCTGCGCTCCCGCCTGGGCAAGACCATCGGTCCTCTCGACCCGAACGCGCCGCCGGTCGAGAAGGACCTGCCCTGACCCGCGCCGCCTCGCTCGGCGAGAATCGCCGATCGCCGGCCTCGCGCCGGCGCCTTGCAGAAATGGCGACGTGACCCATCTCCTCGTTCTCGGCGCGACCGGTTTCGTCGGCCAAAGCGTCTGCGAAAAGCTCGTCGACCACTCAGGTGGCGCCGGTGGCCGGATCCGCGTCGCCACCCGGCGCCGCCCGCGCGCCCGTCACCTTCAGCTGCTGCCGACGGTCGAGCTCGCCGAGGCCGACATTCACGACGACGAGGCCCTCGCCCGCCTGCTCCGCGACACCGACGTGGTCATCAACCTCGTCGCCATCCTGCACGGCAGCAAGGCCGAGTTCGAGCGCGTTCACGTGCGCCTGCCCGAGCGGCTCGCGGCCGCCTGCCGCAAGGCCGGCGTGCGACGCGTCGTCCACGTCAGCGCGCTCGGCGCGAGCGTCGACGGTCCGAGCCTTTACCTGCGGTCGAAGGCGCGCGGTGAAGCGGTCCTGCGCGCCGCCGGCCTCGACCTCACCGTGCTGCGTCCGTCGGTGATCTTCGGCGAGCGCGATCGCTTCCTCAACCTGTTCGCGACGCTGCAGTCGATCTTCCCGGTGATGCCGCTTGGCGGCGCCGACGCGCGCTTCCAGCCGGTCTGGGTCGACGACGTCGCCTCGGCCGTCGTGCGCTGCCTCGACGACCCGACCACGGTCGGCCTGACGATCGAGTGCTGCGGCCCGCGCGTCTACACGCTGCGCGAGCTGGTCGAGGCTGCCGGCCGCTGGTCGGGATCGCCCCGGCCGGTCATCGCGCTGCCGCTCGCGCTCGCCAAGCTGCAGGCGCTCTTCCTCGAGCTGATGCCTGGCACGACGCTGATGTCGCGCGACAACGTCGACTCGATGAAGGTCCCCAATGTCGCAAGCGGCAAGGCGCCCGGCCTCGATCGGCTCGGCATCGAGCCGACGCCGCTTGAAAGCGTCGCGCCGCGCTATCTGGGTCACGTCTCCGGCGAGAAGCGGCTCGAGGCCTGGCGCGCCCGCGCGCGCCGCGGCTGAGCGCGGGTCGCGGGGACGGCGCCATGCAGCTCTACATCGGCAACAAGAACTATTCGTCGTGGTCGCTGCGCGCGTGGCTGCTGATGAAGCAGCTCGGCGTCGAGTTCGACGAGCG
>JBDTJD010000087.1:0-17815 GCA_039935975.1 Caldimonas sp. | reverse complement strand
CCACGCGCTGCGCGACCGCGAATCGCTGGCCGGTGGCGTCCTGGCTGACGATGGCGCGCCACCGGACCTCGCCCTGCTCGATCGTCTGCAGGCCGGGACGAAGCGGCTCCGCCATCGCCAGGCCCGTACCAGCGTCGACATCCGGCGCGGTGGTACCAAGGCGCTTGATCACCAGATGGGTGACGCTGTCGCCGCGCCCCTTCGGCTCGAACGACAGTGCCGTCGTCGGCAGAGGATTGCGGGCAAGGACCGCCGCGACCTCGGTCAGCTGCTTGTCCTGCAGCTTGTGGGCCTGGTCGTACTCGATCGCGAAGGACAGTGCGGCGGCCAGCAGGCCGACCACGAAGATCCCCGCGCCCACCCAGACGAAGAGTCTCCTGCGCAGCGACGTGTTCACGGCGGGTCCGCCACCGCCTGCGCAGCGCGCTCGACCATCCAGCCCAGACCGCGCACGTTGCGGATGGTCTCCGGCCCGAGCTTCCTGCGCAGCGAGTGGATGATGAACTCGATGACGTTGCTCTCGACCTCGGCGCCCCAGCCGTAGATGCGGTCTTCGAGCTCGGCGCGCGACAACACCGCACCCGGACGAAGCAGCAGCTCGCGCAGGAGCGCGAACTCGCGGTTCGAGAGCGAATGCTCCGTGCCGGACACGGTGACCGCCTTTGACGCGGGATCGAGGGCGAGCACGCCGTTGCCGAGGACGGGCGCCGTGGCGCCGGCGCGCCGTCGCCCGAGCGCACGCATCCGCGCGAGCAGCTCGCCCACCGCAAAGGGCTTGACCAGGTAGTCGTCGGCGCCGCGGTCGAGGCCCTCGATGCGCTGGTCGACGGCGTCGCGGGCCGTGATCACGAGCACTGGCGTCGAGTCGTCACGGGCGCGCAGTTCCTGCAGCACATCGAGGCCGTTGCGCATCGGCAGCCCGAGGTCGAGCAGGATGAGCTCGTAACCATGCTGGCGGGCCAGGGTGGCCGAGGCGCCCCGCCCGTCGCGCAGCCAGTCGACGGCGTACGAGGCATCGCGCAGCGCCTGGTCGACCGCCTGGCCGAGCATGGGATCGTCTTCTACGAGCAGGACTCTCACGTCGGACCCGGTGGCGTCGCGAAGACGAAGGGCCCTAGCTTACGCAAACTCCTCGATCAAGCGAGCCCGAAGTGCGATCGGTCTTCGGCCCAGGCCTGAGCGCTGGACCACATGCCTCGCGATTTCGTTGTCGCTCAGCCTCGCGATCACACAGAGCTTGTCCTGCACTTCCGCAGGGCACGGGCGGTGACCGTTGCGCCATTCGCTGACGCGGTTCGGCGTGACGCCGAGGATCTTGGCGGTCAGCCCGTCGCTGCCCGAATGTCGCTTTGCCCGATCGAACAGTCTTGCCAGGTTCATTGCATCTCGCAGTGGGTTGTCTGGGCACGGCGGCTGCTGCACCGACGCGGCCCCCACTCTGACAAACGAGACTTAGCGGGGACTTATCGCCAGTGCGGGCAATTCGCATACCCCCCGATCGGGGTCAGGGACCGCGCTAGGCAGCGGCGCGCTCGCGCGTTCGCGACGACGTTGCCGCGACCCGGTCGAAGAAGTCGGCGGAGCGCCGGATCAGGATGTCGCGCTGCTGGTCGAGGGTGACCATGTGATAGCTCTGGTCGAGCAGCACCTTCTCGATCGGCGCCCCGACGTGCCTCTCGATCTCCTCGACGTTGGCCAGGCTCGCGACGTCGTCGTCGCTCGAATGGACGACCAGGCAGGGCGCGCGCACCGCCGCCAGGCGACGCCTCACGTGACGCGAGAGCTGGACGAACTCGGCCAGGGCCGGCCAGGGATTGCCGGCCAGGCCGGCCGCGCCGCTGTCGCCCGCGAGCATGCTGCCGACGATCCAGCTGCGGATGCGCTCGTCCTTGATGCCGTAGGGGAAAGTCTCCATGAAGACCCGCTCACGTCCGAAGCCGAGACGGCAGGCCAGCGGCAGCAGGGGCGACAGGCGCGCGATGGCCGGGATCGCCCAGCCGTCGTAGCGAAAGGTCGTGCCGTAGAGGCCGACGCCGTCGACCTCGTCCGGGCGGTCGATGGCGAGCTTCAGCGCGAGCAGCGCGCCCATCGAAAGGCCGGCGACGAAGAGATGGTCGACCTGCCGGCGCAACTCGGTCGCGGCAACGTCGACGCTGCGATGCCAGTCGCGCCAGCCGGTCGCGACCAGATCGTCGTTGCTGCCGCAGTGGCCGGCGAGCTGTACCGCGCGGACGGTGAAGCCGGCTTCGTGCAGGCCGCGCGCGACGAAGCGCATCTCGGTCGGCGTGCCGGTGAGGCCGTGGATCAGGAGCACGCCCGAGCGGCCCGCGGGCCACAGGAAATCGAGCGACCGCTTCGCCGGCTCGCTCACGACGTCAGGCCGACCTCTCGCTTGGCCCGCGTGAGCACCTGGTCGAGCAGCTTCATGCCGAGGTCGATCTCGTCCGCGCTGATGTGCAGGGAAGGCGCAAAGGTGATGACGTTCTTGTAGTAGCCGCCGATATCGAGGACGAGGCCGCACTTCTCCTTGCCGTTCTGCAGCTCGCCGGCCAGGCCGATGTCGACCATCCGGTCGACCAGGCGCTTGCTCGGGGTGAAGCCGTCGGCCTCGCAGATCTCGGCGCGCAGGGCCAGGCCCAGCCCGTCGACGTCGCCGATCTCCGGATGGCGCTTCTGCAGGTCGCGCAGGCCCTCGAGAAAGTGCGCGCCCGAGCGCATCACCATCGTCTCGTAGTCGGTCTCGGCGAGCATCTTCATCGTCTCGAGGCCGATCGCGGTGCCGAGTGGGTTCGAGGCGAAGGTCGAGTGCGTCGAGCCCGGCGGAAACACCTTCGGGGAGATCAGCTCCTCGCGCGCCCAGAGGCCGGCGAGCGGATTGAGTCCGTTGGTGAGCGCCTTGCCGAAGACGAGGATGTCGGGGGTGACGCCGAAGTGCTCGATGCCCCAGAGCTTGCCGGTGCGATAGAAGCCCATCTGGATCTCGTCGACGACGAGGAGCACGCCGTAGCGGTCGAGGACGCGCTTCAGGCCCTGGAAGAAGTTCGGCGGCGGGATCACGTAGCCGCCGGTGCCCTGCACCGGCTCGACGTAGAACGCCGCGTACTCGCACTGGCCGGCCTTGGCGTCCCAGACGCCGTTGTATTCGGTCTCGAAGAGGCGCTCGAACTGGCGCACGCACTGCTCGCCGTACTCCTCCTTCGTCATGCCCTTGCCGCCGCGGAAGTGGTAGGGAAAGGGCACGAACTGCGCGCGCTCGCCGAAGTGGCCGAAGCGGCGCCGGTAGCGGTAGCTCGAGGTGATCGCCGAGGCGCCGAGCGTGCGGCCGTGGTAGCCGCCCTCGAACGCGAACATCAGGCTCTTGCCGTTGCTCGCGTTCCTCACGAGCTTGAGCGAATCCTCGATCGACTGCGAGCCGCCGACATTGAAGTGGACGCGACCGCGGCGATCCCATTTGCGCTGCGCGTCTTCGGCGATGGCCTTCGAGAGCTCGATCTTGGTCGGGTGCAGGTACTGGCTGGCGACCTGCGGCAGTGTGTCGAGCTGGCGCTTCATCACGTCGTTGAGGCGCTTGTTGGCATAGCCGAAGTTGACGGCCGAGTACCACATCTGGAGGTCGAGGTAGGGCACGCCGCGTCGATCGAACAGGTAGCTGCCTTCGCAACGCTCGAAGATCTTGGGCGGCTCGACGTAGTGGACCGTGTCGCCGAAGGAGCAGTAGCGGGCCTCGTCGGCCAGGAGTTCGGATTCGGTCATCGGGCAGTTTCCTTGTCAGACTGCGTAGCGGCGGGGACGGATTCCTCGGCCGCGAGGTCGTTCCAGGCGTCGAGCGCCTCGGCGAAGTTGGCAACGGGTCGATGGGCGATGCCCTCGCTCGCGCAGTGCGCCAGCAGCCTGGCGCGCGCGAAGGTCATGTCCGAAGCCGCAGCCACGCAGTAGTCGGACGCGCCGTCGCCGATCATCAGAACCGGCCGGCCGGGCACGGCGCGCGCTTGGACACATTTGCAGGTGGCGCCGGCGCTGACGCAGTCGGGGCGCGCGTTCGGAAACTCGAGCTTCCAGCGGCGCGGGCCGGTCTGTACCAGCCGGCTCGCGTAGACCCGCGCGTCACCGAGGGATGCGCGGCCGAGGATCGCGAGGATCGCGACGTCGAGGCCGTCGCTGACGATCGCGAGCGTCGAGCCTTCCGCCTGCACGCGAGCCGCGAACGCCCTGAAGTCGGGGTCGATCGCGATCGCCGCGAGATGCTCGTCGAGCTCCTCGCGACTGCAGTCGAGGAGCGCGACCTGGCCCGCCATGCAGGCGCGCGACGTGATCAGGCCCCCCTGCCACTTGCGCTCGAGCTCCTGCCAGCCGTCCCGCGCGAAGCGGGCGAGCAGCGAGTCGGTGACGTCGGTCGGGGAGATCGTGCCGTCGAAGTCGCAAAGCACCGTCCAGCGCGGCGACGCCGACCGGGCCGCCGGAGTCGCAACGTTCACGCGGCCTCGGCCGCTGCCGTGGAAGCGGCCTTGCGCCGCTCGTCGTCGAGCAGCTCCACCAGGTTCGCCAGCGTGATGCCGCTCTGGCGCGGATCGAGCTTGTCTTCCGGGACGCGCACCGAGTATTGGTCCTCGACGGCGAACACGAACTCCATCAGGGTGAGCGAGTCGAGGCCGAGGCTCTCGAGCGCCGTGTCCGGGCGCAGATTGGCGGCATCGACTTGGAACTTGTCGCGCAGGATGCTGACGACGTCATCGAAGAGTTCGGTGTTCATGGCTTCAGCGATAAAGGAGGTGGCCGCACCGCGCGACGCCAATCGATCGGCGCTGACGTATGCTCGTTGCGAGTTATCCCATGCAGCACCTGACGGCATCCTGACCGCGCTCGCCCGTTTCGAATGCGACTCCTTCTCGTCGAAGACGACACGGTGCTCCATGCCGTGATCCGCGACAGCCTCGAGGACGCAGGCAACCGCGTCGACAGCGCGTGGACGCTCGCCGAGGCGAACCACATCTGGAGCGTGCAGGCGTTCGACGCGGTGGTGCTCGATCTCAACCTCCCCGACGGCAGCGGCCTTGTCGCGCTGCGCGCCGCGCGCGCACGCGGCGATCGCTCCGCCGTGCTCGTGCTGACCGCGCGCAACCGGACCGAGGAGCGCATCGCCGGTCTCGACGCCGGCGCCGACGACTACCTCGGCAAGCCCTTCGAACTCGGCGAGCTCGCGGCGCGCGTGCGTGCGCTCACGCGGCGCGTGCTCGGCGCCGACGACGTCGCCGAGGTCGGCGGCCTGCGCCTGCAGCGCGCCGCGGGGCGCTTCTTCCTCGCGACGGGCGACTCGCCGGTCGAGCTCGAGCTGCCCGCGCGCGAGCACGCGGTGCTGGTCGAGCTGATGACGCCGCCCGGCCGCGTCGTCAGCAAGAAGGCCCTTTCCGACAAGCTGTCCGGATTCGACGACCACCTCGGCGACAACGCGCTCGAGGCCTTCGTCTCGCGTCTGCGCAAGAAGCTCGTCGGCAGCGGCTCGACGATCCGCACGCTGCGCGGTCTCGGTTACCTGATCGAGCCCGACCGCTCGGGCGCGGGATAGGGCCGATGTCGACGACTGCGACGACCGCGCCGACCGCCACGAGACACACCCTTCGCTCACGGCTGCTCTGGCGCATCCTGCTCGCGCTCGCGATCACCTGGTCGATCGGCAGCGGCACGGCGTTCTCGCTGTCCTGGGTGCTGGCCGGCCGCGCCTTCGACCGCGCCCTCCTCGACGACGCGAAGGACATCGCCGGCGGCGTCTCCCGCCGCGACGGCGCGCTGACGCTGAGCCTCACGCCGCGCGAGATCAACTCCGTCCTGTCCGACGCCGAGGAGAAGGAGTTCTTCGCGGTCCACGACGCGACCGGACGCATGCTCGCGGGCAACGCCGACATCGCCGCGTCGAACGCGATCGATCTCGATCGCACCGGCTTTGCAGATGGTCGTGTCGCTGAGGTGCCGGTGCGCATCGTCGTCCTGCACCTCACCGCGCCGACGACGTACACCGTGCTGATGGCGCAGACCCTGCACACCCGCCAGGCGCTGCTGCGCGGCCTGCTCGTGCGCTCGCTGCTGCCGCAGCTCGTGCTCCTGATCGTGCTCGGCGTCTATCTGCGCCGCCTCATCAACCGAGAGCTGCAGCCGCTTGGCGACCTGCAGCGCGAGCTCGACCGGCGCCACTCCAGCGATCTCGATCCGGTCGCCGTCACCCCGATCTCGAGCGACGTCGAGAAGCTGCGCAACGCCGTGAACTCCCTGCTCGCGCGCGTCGGCCAGGGCGTGCAGGCGCAGCGCGAGTTCTCGGGCAACGTCGCCCACGACCTGCGCACGCCGCTCGCCGGCATCCGCGCGCTCGCGGAGTACGGGCTCGCGCGGCCCGAGCCCGAGGTCTGGCGCGAGCAGCTCAAGCGCATCCTGCAGAGCGAGGAGAAGGCGAGCCATCTCGTCGATCAGCTGCTCGCGCTCGCCCTGGCCGACGAGGCGCGGGACAGCGTCAAGCTCGAGCCGGTTCGCGTCGACGAGGTGGTGCGGCGCGTCCTGCTGTCGTTCGTGGCGCGTGCCGATGCATTGCAAGTCGATCTCGGTGCCGACGGCATCGACCAGCCGGTCACGGCCGAAGCCTCCCCGGTGTTGCTCGAAGGCCTGCTCGCAAACCTCATCGACAACGCGCTGCGCTACGGCCGCGGCGTCGCGCCGGCGGCGGTGACCGTCGAGGTCGAGCGGCGCGACGACGCCGTGCTCATCGCCGTCACCGACAACGGGCCGGGCCTCGACTCCGGCCAGCGCGAGCGCATGAAGCAGCGCTGGACCCAGGGTCTGGCGGGCGTCAAGCTCGGCGCCGGTGCCGGCCTCGGCCTGGCGATCGCGTCGCGCTATGCGGAATTGATGGGCGGCAGCCTGCGGCTCGATGCCGGCACGGGTGGCCTCGGCGTACGCGCCGTGGTCCGGCTGGGCCCGGCTCAGCCGCCCGACGACACGCCGTAGGTGAAGGTGACGACGGCGTTGACGACGTTGGCCGCGAGCGGCCCGCGTGCAGCCTTGATGCGACCGCCGCCGACGCGAAGCGCGATGGCCGGCGTCGCCTGGTAGCCGACGAATCCCTGCGCCTGGCCGATGAAGCCGTGGCTGTCGACGCCGCCGCCGCCCGACGCGCCGGCCAGGCCCTCGACACCGACGTGCAGGCGGAGTCCGAGCGGCTGAAACCAGCCGGCGCCGATCAGCGCGGCCGAGTAGCCGCCCGCGCCGCCCGCGACGGCGCTGTGGACCTGGCCGGTGAGAAAGACGTTCGGCGTCACGAAGCGATCGATCTTCAGCACGTCGGCCTGCAGGAGGCGCGTGCTGCCGTCGCGGCGCACCGCGTTGAACTGCTCGACGCCGAAGCTGAAGTCGTTGCGGACCGCGAGTGCAGCGGCTTGCCGGCCGGCCGGAGCGTCGAAGGCCCAGACCATGCCGAGGCCAAGGCTGGCGGCGCGGAACCGCCCGGCGCCGATCGAGCTCGCGAGGCCTCCTTCGAGCGACAGCGCGACGTTGTCGCTGACCCGCACGAGGCCGTAGAGCGCGGCCTTGCCGAGCGCACCGCCGCCGACGGGGACGTTGCCGCCGCCCGACATGCCGGCGGCGACGCGCGCGCCGACGTCGACGCGGCCGGCGACGACCTGGCCCTCGATCGCGGCGCTCACCAGGTACTCGGCATAGCCGGCGACGCCCGACTGCGCCGCGCCGCTAGCTTCCACGCCCCAGTAGGTGTTGCGCCCCCAGCCGCGCTCCGCCCGCACGCCGAGCGTGCGGATGGTGCGCGGCGAGGGATTGCCGTCGTTGAGGACGAGCGAGCGCGACGGCAGGTAGGTGCCGAGGACGATCGCCATGCGGTCGAAGCCGAGGCCGGTGCGGCCGCCCGACTGCACCTGCGCGCCGAGGCGGCTTGCGGGCACGAAGTTGAAGTCGGTGCCGGCGTCGAAGACGAGGCCGATCTGGTTGCTGTCGATCTGGCCGTTGGGAAACTTCACCTTCGAGAGACTGAGTCCGAAGGCGTAGCCGTCGTTGATCCAGAGCAGGTCGACGTGCGGCCGCAGCATCAGGCCGCCGCCTTGGGGAGCGCCACTGCCGCCGCCGCCGCCCGCATACAGGCCGATCTCGGTTGCGAGCGGGCCGATCAGCCGGGTGCGCCACGCCGCTTCGCCGCCGAACGTGAAGAAGCCGCCGCGACGGCCGGTGATCGCGCCGTAGACGGCCGGGCCGAGCGAGAGGCCCGTGTCCTTGCCGACGTCGACGAGGTAGGTCGTGCCGACGAGGCCGACGTGCTCGCCGCCGGGAAACTTCGTGCGCTCGACGCCGAGGCGGACATGCGCCTGACGGCCTTCGGCCCCGGTCGCGCTCGTGGCGTCGACGCCTTCGCCGGCATCGGCCGCGCGGGCAGGCGGCGCGGCGGACAGCGCGGCCGCTGCGAGGGTGACTGCGCAACCCGCGTACGCGATGCGAGCGCCGCGCGAGAGCGACCCGCGTCTCGCGCCGGGACGCGACGACAAGCCGCTCAGCCCTTGCGCGTGCGCTGCAC
This sequence comes from Caldimonas sp., assembly GCA_039935975.1. Lineage (GTDB taxonomy): Bacteria > Pseudomonadota > Gammaproteobacteria > Burkholderiales > Burkholderiaceae_C > Schlegelella_A. Next base: position 9,255 of record JBDTJD010000087.1, on the reverse strand, counting down.
GAGCGCGTCGACGACGGCGAGCGACTGGGCCCCGCCGTTGGCGAGCGCCGGCGACGTGATGTAGCGGCCGGCAACGGCGAGCAGCGGCACGCTCTCGACCTTGTAGTCGGCAGTCAGCTTCTTGGCGCGCGACACCGAGGTCGCGACCGAGAACGACTTGAACGCCGCGAGAAACTTGTTCGCATCGACGCCGTTCTTGCCGACGAAGGCGGCGATGTCCTCGGGCTTCTCGAGGCGCTGCCGATCGACGTGGATGGCATGGAAGATCTTCATCTGCATCGCGTCGACGGCGCCGATCGCCTCGAGCGCGTAGTACGTGTGCATGAAGTTGTCGTAGTTCATCAGGAACGGGACCGGCACGCGGCGCAGCACGACGTCGGCCGGCAGCGTCTTGGCCCAGGCCTCGACCGTCGGCTCGAAGGCGCTGCAGTGCGGGCAGGCGTACGAGAAGAACTCGAGCACTTCGATCTTGCCCGGCGGCGTGATCGGCGGCTGGGGTGACGCCAGCTTCGTGAATTCGCGCCCCTCGACCGGCCCGGCCGGACTCTGGGCACGGGCGGCGGGCCAGGCGAGGAGGGCGCCGGCCGACAGGCCGGTGCCGAGGAAGGAGGCGGAGAAGTCGCGACGATTCATGTTCATGCCTTTCGAAACGTTCCAGCACCGAGTCGCGCCGACACGATTTGGTTCAGACGATATTGTCGATCGGTGCAGCCAGCACGTCGGACGGTGGAGATCAGCGCGGCTGCACCTTGATCCGGATCGCCGCGACGGCGTGTCCGCCCTCCCTCAGGCGCTTCTCCAGATGGGGCACCAGCTGGCGCAGCTTGGCCGCGACCGAGGCATTGGCGCAAAGCAGCGACCAACCCTCGTCGTCGACCGGGCCCGCCTGGACGTGGGCAGCCAGCCCGGACGGGAGCGCCGGCCGGACGACGCTCAGGTAGTCGTTCGACCGGCGCAGCCGCTCGCCGAGGCGGGCGAGCGGGGCGCTGGCGCGCAGCGCCTCGGCGATGCCCAGGGCAGGCGGGGTCGACGGCGCGGGCTTCCTGATCACCGGACGAGTCTACTGATCGCCGGGTCGGCGAGTAAAATGCGCGGTTCCGCCGGTCTCCCGGCCAGCCGGGCGCCGCTTGCTTTCGTCGCGTCCGGCCGCACTTCCAGCGTCCCGGGGCCCGCCCTGCCGGCGCATCGAGCTTCCGGCGGATCGCCTCGCCTTACTTCCCGACAGAGCATGTTGCCCAAGCTTCTCACCTCGATCTTCGGCAGCCGCAACGACCGGCTGCTGAAGCAGTATCGCCAGGTCGTGATCAAGGTCAACGCACTCGAGCCGTCGTTCGAGACGATGAGCGACAGCGAGTTGCGCGCCAAGACGGTCGAGTTCCGCAACCGCGTCGCCGGCGGCGAGTCGCTCGACGCGATCCTGCCGGAGGCGTTCGCCACGGTGCGCGAGGCCAGCAAGCGCGCCTTGAAGATGCGCCACTTCGACGTCCAGCTGATCGGCGGCATGACCCTGCACGGCGGCAAGATCGCCGAGATGCGCACCGGCGAGGGCAAGACGCTGATGGCGACCCTGCCGGTCTACCTCAATTCGCTCACCGGCAAGGGCGTCCACGTCGTCACCGTCAACGACTATCTCGCGCGGCGCGATGCCGAGTGGATGGGACGCCTGTACACGTTCCTCGGCCTCACGGTCGGCGTGAACCTGCCGCAGATGACGCGCGAGGACAAGCAGGCCGCCTACGGCGCCGACGTCACCTACGGCACCAACAACGAGTTCGGCTTCGACTACCTGCGCGACAACATGGTCCAGGACACGCGCGACCGGGTCGCCCGCGGCCTGGCCTACGCGATCGTCGACGAGGTCGACTCGATCCTGATCGACGAGGCGCGCACGCCGCTCATCATCAGCGGCCAGGCCGAAGATCACACCGAGATGTACGTGAGCATCAACGCCGTCGTGCCGAAGATGAAGAAGCAGATCGGCGAGCTCGACCTGCGCACCGGCGAAGGCGTGATCGATCCGGGCGACTTCACGGTCGACGAGAAGACGCACCAGGTCTTCCTCACCGAGGAAGGCCACGAGCACGCCGAGGAGCTGCTGCGCGACGCGGGCCTTCTGGTCGAGGGTGCGAGCCTGTACGACCCGGCCAACATCACGCTGATGCACCACGTGTACGCGGCGCTGCGCGCGCGCCATCTCTACAACCGGGACCAGCACTACGTGGTGCAGCAGGGCGAGGACGGCCTCGAGGTCGTCATCGTCGACGAGTTCACCGGACGGTTGATGACCGGTCGGCGCTGGAGCGACGGCCTGCACCAGGCGGTGGAGGCCAAGGAAGGCGTGCCGATCCAGAGCGAGAACCAGACGCTCGCCTCGATCACCTTCCAGAATTATTTCCGCATGTACGGCAAGCTCTCCGGCATGACCGGCACGGCCGACACCGAGGCGTACGAGTTCCAGGAGATCTACGGCCTCGAGACGGTCGTCATCCCGCCGAACCTGCCGACGATCCGCAAGGACGAGCTCGACCTCGTCTACAAGACCAATCGCGAGAAGTTCGAGGCGGTGATCGAGGACATCCGCGATTGCCACACGCGTGGCCAGCCCGTGCTCGTGGGCACGACCTCGATCGAGAACTCGGAGCTGATCTCCGGCCTTCTCGACAAGACCAAGCTGCCGCACCAGGTGCTCAACGCCAAGCAGCACGCCATGGAGGCGGGCATCGTCGCGCAGGCCGGCCGGCCCGGCGTGATCACGATCGCCACCAACATGGCCGGCCGCGGAACCGACATCGTTCTCGGCGGCAACGTCGAGAACCAGGTGAAGATCATCGACGCCGACGAATCGATTCCCGCCGAGGAGAAGGTCGAGCGGGCGACGAAGCTCGCCAGCGAGTGGCAGGGCCTGCACGAGGCGGTGGTGAAGCAGGGCGGACTGCGCATCATCGCCACCGAGCGGCACGAGAGCCGGCGCATCGACAACCAGCTGCGCGGCCGATCGGGGCGGCAGGGCGATCCGGGCTCGTCGCGCTTCTACCTGAGCCTGGACGATCCGCTGATGCGCATTTTCGCCGGTGACCGCGTGCGCGCGATCATGGAACGGCTGAAGATGCCCGACGGCGAGGCGATCGAGGCGGGCATCGTCACCCGCTCGATCGAGGGCGCGCAGAGGAAGGTCGAGGCGCGCAACTTCGACGTGCGCAAGCAGTTGCTGGAGTACGACGACGTCGCCAACGACCAGCGCAAGGTCATCTATCAGCAGCGCAACGACATTCTCGAGGCACCGAGCCTCGTCGCGCAGATCCAGAACCTGAGGAGGAGCACGATGGAAGACGTCGTGCGCACCTTCGTGCCGCCCGAGAGCGTCGAGGAGCAGTGGGACCTGCCGGCGCTCGAGAAGGTGCTGAAGGACGAATGGCAGCTCGACGTGCCGCTCGTCGCGACGGTCGACAAGAGCGATTCGGTGACCGACGAGGACGTCGTCGAGAAGGTGCAGCAATCGGCCGACCAGATGTTCGACGGCAAGGTCGAGAAGGTCGGCCTCGAGCAGTTCATGCCCTTCATGCGGATGATCCTGCTGCAGTCGATCGATCAGCACTGGCGCGAGCACTTGGCGGCGCTCGACTACCTGCGCCAGGGCATCCACCTGCGCGGCTACGCGCAGAAGAACCCGAAGCAGGAATACAAGCGCGAGGCCTTCGAGCTCTTCTCGCAGATGCTCGACGTCGTCAAGATGGACGTCACGCGCGTTCTGATGAGCGTGCGCATCCAGTCTGAAGAAGAAGTGCGCCAGGCGGCGATGGCGATCGAGGAGCGCGCCGAGCAGTTCAGCAACGTCACCTACACCCACCCGAACGACGACGGCAGCGTCACCGAGGATCGCGGCGACGAGAGCGCGCAGGCGACCCAGGCCGCCATGGGAGCCGTCGCGGCGGCGATGGCGTCGTCACGCGCCGCGATGCCGGGCCCTGGCGGCGTGCCCAAGGTCGGCCGCAACGATCCCTGCCCTTGCGGGAGCGGGAAGAAATACAAGCAGTGTCACGGACGTCTCGCCTGAGGGCGGGACGAGGCGAGTCAGCCCGCGCCGATCACCTCCTGAGACAACATTCGGGCGACGCGATCGAGCGCCGACTCCAATTCAGACGTCCCGGCCGATCCCGTAGGTTGGCCAACGAGGCTTCTCGCCCGCGCCAGCTCGGACCGAGCGCTCTGCGGATCCCGGCAGAGGAAGTGCGCTTCTGCGCTCTGACAAAGTAGCAAGGCCAGATCGCTGTCGTTGGCGATGGCCTCCAGGTGCGCCTTGCCGGCGTCGATCATTCGCCGTCCTTCTTCGGTACGGCCTTGCTTGCAATGCAGCAGGCCGAGATAACCCAGAATCTGGCCTTGCGTCCGTCGATCCGCGAGTTCCACCGCGATGGCCAAGGCGGCGTCCAGGTGTTCTTGGGCTGCTTCGACATTCGAAGCAGACTCCTCGGTGATCCCCAGATTGCAGAGCACGAACGCCTGCAGCCGAGCGTGGCCCATCTCGCGGGCGAGCTGAAGCGAGCTGGCAAGATATTCGCGAGCTGACTCCGTCTTTCCCTGCAGTTGGCGGATGAGTCCCAGATTGCAGAGCGCATTGCCCTCCCATTTCTTGTGGCCGAGCTCTCGCGCGAGCGCCAGACCGGCTTCGTACGAGGCGGAAGCCTCGGCGACCCGCCCCTGCGCCATCTGCACCATTCCGAGGTTGCCGAGGACGCCGCCCTCCCACCGTCTGTTGCCGACCTGCCGGGCCAAAGCAAGGGCTGCTTCGAAGTCTCTGGCCGCTGCTTCGGTTCGCCCCAGCCTTTCGTTGAGCGAGCCCAGGTTGTTCAGCGCCGCGCACTCGAGCGCGCTGGCATTGGACGACCGCGCAAGGGCCAAGGCAGCGGACAGGTGCGTACGCGCCTCGTCTGTCCGACCTGCGTTGGCGGTCAGCGCGCCGAGGCCGATCAGCACCTCGGCTTCGCGGCTGGGATCACCCGCTTCGCGCGACGCGGCGAGGGCCACGTCGAAGGCCGAGCCCGCCTCCTGCATCCTGCCGATGGCGTACAAGGCGGCGCCCCGCACATATTCAGGGCGGGAGGCGCTCGGCAGACCCGGCATCGCAAGCACCGACATGGCCAGATCGAGTCCCAGCTTGAAGGGCCCGCGCAGCTCTAAGGCTGCCCACGCAAGCGCCAGGGTCTGTACCGCGGCAGCGTGATCGCCGCGACCGCTTGCGCGTCGGCAGGCGGCGGCGAGATTGCCCAGCTCAACGCAGCGCGACCCCGTCACTTGGGCTTCGGTCAATGCAGCGAAAAATTCGCCGTGGCGCCTTTCTGCGTCCTGGGCCGCTTCCGCGCCGCTGCCCAGAAAGCGGCCTGCTGCGCGCAGGTGCTCCGAGGCGTATTCCTGGACTGTCTGCAAAAGGTCGAACCGATCCCCTCCGACCTGGCGCACCAGTGACTTGTCCGACAAAGACTGCAGCAGGTCCAGCGGTGTCGAGGGCGAAACTTCGCCGTCGAAGCGGAATACGGCCTCGAACGCGTCCAACGTGAAACCACCCTCGAACACGGACAGCTGCGCGAGCGCTGCCCTCTCGGCCGCGGGCAGGAGGTCCCACGACCAGTCCAGCGTCGAGCGCATCGTCATCTGGCGGTCCTGGCGACCGCCGCGCGCTGCCAGGAGGGTGAAACGCTCCTTCATGCGACCCAGGAGCATCGTGGGCGAAAGCACTCTCGACCGGGCGGCAGCGAGTTCGATCGCCAGTGGCAGCCCGTCGAGAAGATCGACCAACGCGGTGACGGTCGGCATGTTCACCAGGGTCGCCGCGAACTCCTGCGCGGCGGCAGCGGCGCGGCGTGTAAACAACTCCGTCCCCTCGGCCGCTGTCAACGGAGCGAGGACTTGTGCCTGCTCCCCGGCGATGCCCAGGACCTCCCGGCTGGTCGCAATGAACTTCGCCTGTGGAGCGTGTTCCAGCCAGACGCCGAGGGCCGCCTCGGCGTGCCGGGCCACTTGCTCGAAGTTGTCCAGTATGAGCAGGCATGCGCCGCGTGCAGCCAGGGTCGTGCAGATCTGCTCCGCGGGATCGCCCTGTCCCAACTGGACATCGAGAACGTTAGCCACCGCGGAGAAGATGCCTTGCAGGTCGCGTGCCGTGGAAAGATCGCAGAACCAGGCTCCGCCGGGATAGTGGCCGAGCCAGGTCCTGGCGTAACGCACCGCGAGCCGGGTCTTGCCGATGCCGCCGATCCCGAGCAGGGTCACGAGGCGAGTGCGGCTGTCGAGAAGATCTTCCAGAGTGCCCAGCGGATCCGCGCGTCCGATGAACGAGTCACGTTCTGCCGGGAGGTTGTTCGGGATCTTTCGCGCAGGTGCCCACTCACCGGCAACGCGCACGACGCGGTAGGACTTGGCCGAGTCGGGCGGCGGCTCGAAAGCGCTGTGCTCATCGCCGATCTCGAACAACTCGATCGGTTCCCCGACGCCCTTCAGGCGCCAGTGCCCATGGCTCTTGACGCGCATCGATGACGGCCCCAACGCGGCAACCGCTGATTCGGTGAGAAGCGTCTGCCCACCCGTGCCAGTTGCCATCACCCGCGCCGTGATGGGCAAGGCAACGCCATCGACCTCAGCGAGGGGCGCCCCCCGAAGCCTGTCGAGTTCGGAGTTCTCGCGGAGGGATACAGGACCCACGTGGATGCCGACACGCGCCGTCAGTCGAGCGTCCAGAGAGCGAAGCGCCGCGTGATAGGCCGTCGCAAAGCCGACCCCATCGCCGACGCTTTTGAACAGGACCAGAAAGCCGTCGCTGCGGGCGATTTCCCGGCCATGCCAGGTGGCCATCAGTTGCCGAGCCACTCCGTCGTGCGCCTGCCACAGGGGCTGCATTGCCGCATCGCCCAGCGTTTCGTTCAGCCAAGTGCTGTCGACCACGTCGGTCAACAGCAAGGTTTGCGATTCGCTCACGGCAGCAGCACGACGCCCTGTTCGCTTTCGATTGTCGTCGCGAGGCGCCGGAGCGCTCGCGCTCTCATCCGTTGGAAGCGGCTACTCGTTGGCGATGAACGGGTCGGGTCCCGTGCAGACCGTGCCCAGGGGGGAGGTCGACTTCACCTGGATCCGGTATTTCGATGTGACCTTCTGGCCGTTGGGGCGGTTGACGACCATCCAACTCGCGCCGCCGTGCTGGATGCCGGGCTTGGGATCGATGACGGCGCTGCGTTCGAACTTGATGCCATCGGCTGTGAATACATAGCCCGCCGGGGCGTCCCAGCGGATCTCGATCGCGCCACCGGCCTTGTCGATGACGACCGTCTCGTCGGCCGTGGGGCTGCAGTTCGTGACGACCACTTGCACCCGGCACAAGCCAGGATGAGTGCAGTCCTTCCTCGAGAGCGTCTTCACCTCGTCCTTGAAGACGCCGCATGCAGCTAGGCCTGCGGTGGCGACGGTGATCGATGCAAGTGCCAAGACTGACCTACGATGCTTCATTCGGGCTTCCTTCAGGTGTCGTTGTCGTTGGCGGCCGCGCTCCCGGCGACCCATGGACGAACTCTCGTGCCGACGGGACGCTGCGACGTTACGGGCTCCGGTCCCAGGCGTCAATCGAGCGAGGGCACGGCAGAACCACGGGCGGCACGGCGCAGTCTCTGGCCGCGTCAGCCTAATTCAGCCATCGCCTCGCCGAGCCGGATCGGGCGCCCGGGCTCCCACGGCGGGTTGAAGTGCAGATCGTGCTTCGGAAAGAGCAGCACGACCGTCGAGCCCAGCATGAAGCGACCCATCTCGTCGCCCTTCTTCAGCGTGACGGAGCGATCCGGGTAGTTCCACTCGCGCGTGCGCCGCACGCGGGGCGGATTCACCGCCCCGTGCCAGACCGTCGCCATGCTGCCGACGATGGTCGCGCCGACCAGGGTGAGCACGAAGGTGCCGACGCGCTCCGAATCGAACACGCAGACGACCCGCTCGTTTCGCGCGAAGAGGCCCGGCACGCCACGCGCCGTCGTCGGGTTCACCGAGAAGAGGGCGCCGGGCACGTGGATCATGCGCGTCAGCGTGCCGTCGCAAGGCATGTGGATGCGGTGATAGTCCTTCGGGCTCAGGTAGAGCGTTGCGAAGCTGCCGTCATGGAAGCGGTCGGCAAGGGTGGCGTCGCCGCCGACGAGCGCCCGCGTCGAATAGCGGTGGCCCTTGGCCTGCAGGATCTGGTCGTGCTCGATGCGGCCGAACTGGCTGATCGTGCCGTCGACAGGGCAGATCAGGCCGGCGTCTGCGATCGGCCGTGCGCCCGGCTTGAGCGCGCGCGTGAAGAAGTCGTTGAAGCTCGCGTACGCGGCGATGTCGCTCACCGCGGCTTCGCTCATGTCGACGCCGTACTTGCGCACGAACCAGCGCACGAGCCGCGTCGTCGTCGCACCGCGCTCGCGCGATGCGACCCGGCCGGCGAATGCGGTCAGGCCCCGCTTCGGCATCACGTACTGGGGCAGGACCTTGCGACGATCGGACACGGCGGCCGGGCTCTCTCGAAAGCGGCGGATTCTATCGGCGCTCGCCGGTCGCGAGCGGCCGGGCTGCTAGTCTCGGCCTCGCCGATGCCGCGCGCCGTCCCCCGACACCATCGTCCGAACCGGATCGATTTCCACGCCGACGCGACTGCGGTCGCCCACGCGCTGATCGGCGCCTGCGTGTATGTCGATGGGGTCGGCGGCGTCATCGTCGAGACCGAGGCCTACGACCAGTCCGATCCGGCATCGCACACCTTTGTCGGCCGCACGGCGCGCAACGCCGCGATGTTCGGCCCGCCCGGAAGGGCGTACGTCTATCGCTCCTACGGCCTGCACTGGTGCCTGAATTTCGTCTGCCGGGAGAAGGGGCATGGCGCGGGAGTGCTGATTCGCGCGCTCGAACCGGTCGCCGGCCTCGACCGCATGCGCGAGCGGCGGGGGGTCGACCCGGTTCGGGCACTCTGCTCCGGGCCGGGCCGGCTCTGCCAGGCGCTCGGTGTGACGCACGAGCTCGACGGCTGTCGGCTCGACCGCAAGCCCTTTCGCGTCGTCGCGAGGCCGGTCGACGCTGCGGTGGTCGTCGCGACCGGGGCACGGATCGGCATCAGCAAGGCGCGCGAGCAGCCGTGGCGCTTCGCGCTGGCGGGATCGCGCTACCTCAGCCGACCGATGCCGTCGTCGACGACCGCGGCACGCGTCGCCCCCTCTTCGTCCGACCAGAGACCGGGCTGACTTGGCCGCGCCGCAG
>JBDTJD010000086.1:0-3742 GCA_039935975.1 Caldimonas sp. | reverse complement strand
GACGACCTGAAGCGAAAGGGTGCGATCTTCATCGAGGATCTCGACGACGTGCCGGCCGGCGCCACGCTCGTCTTCAGCGCCCATGGCGTGTCGCAGGCGATCCGCCAGGAGGCCGCGGCGCGTGGCTTCACGGTGTTCGACGCGACCTGCCCGCTGGTCACCAAGGTCCACGTCGAGGTCGCCAAGCTGGCGCGCGAAGGCTTCGAGTTCATCATGATCGGCCACAAGGGGCATCCCGAGGTCGAGGGCACGATGGGCCAGCTCGATCGCGGCATCCACCTCGTCGAGGATGTCGCCGATGTCGAGCGGCTCGACCTGACGCAGGACATGTCGCTGGCGGTGGTGACGCAGACGACGCTGTCGGTCGACGACGCCGCGGAGATCCTGGCCGCCGTGAAGCGGCGCTTCCCCGGCGTGCGCCAGCCCAAGCAGCAGGACATCTGCTACGCCACCCAGAACCGCCAGGACGCGGTAAAGGTGCTCGCGCCGGGCGTCGACGTGCTGATCGTCGTCGGCAGTCCGAGCAGCTCGAACAGCAACCGGCTGCGCGAGCTTGCCGAGCGGCTCGGCGCCGATGCCTACATGGTCGACACGGCTAGCGACCTGATGCCGGAGTGGTTCGAAGGCAAGCGTCGGGTCGGCGTCACGGCCGGCGCGTCGGCACCCGAGGTGCTGGTCGAGGCGGTCGTCGAGCGGCTGCGAGCGCTCGGCGCGGTGTCGGTGAGGAGCATCTCGGGCACGCCCGAGCGGGTTCACTTCCCGTTGCCGATGGGCCTGGGCGACCGGTCGATGCGCGACGTCCCGAACTAGCGGTCGGCCGCGCGCTTACTTGCGCGGACGGGGGTGAAAGACGAGCGGTGCGCCGGCGCCGGTGCTCGGCGAAGGCGCGGTCGAAGCAGCCCGGGACTGACCCTTGTCGCAGCCGTCGCAGGCGCAGCCCGAAGCCTCGACCGTGTACTTCGCGATCGCCGCCGAGAGCCCTCGCGGCAGCGGCAGCCTGAGCATCGCGCGCGCGAGCGGGCGACGCAGGAAGGCGGGCATCAATGTCCAGACGGCATACGTCACGCAGGTGGCGACGATGACCGCGACGAGGAACGACTGGATGAGCACGGTCAGCCTCCGAGCGCGAGCGTGACGCGGTAGGTGATGAACGAGGCGATGTAGGCGAGCGCGAACAGGTACGCCGCCATCGCTACCGGATAGCGCCACGAGTTGGTTTCGCGCTTGACGACCGCCAGCGTCGAGATGCACTGCGGCGCGAACACGTACCAGGCGAGCAGCGAATAGGCCGTCGCGAGCGACCAGCCTTTGGCGATGATCGGCGAGAGCGCATCGGCGACGCCGCTGCCCGCCGCCGACATCGAGTAGACCGTGCCGAGGGCGCCGACCGCGACCTCGCGCGCGGCCAGGCCCGGGACAAGAGCGACCGAGATCTGCCAGTTGAAGCCAATCGGCGCGAACACGTGCTCGAGGACCCGACCGAGCATGCCCGCCAGGCTGTACTGGATCGCCGGGCCTGTCGCGCCCGCAGGCGGGGCCGGAAAGCTCGAAAGCGCCCACAGCACGACCGTGAGCGTGAAGATGATGCCGCCGACCCGGCGCATGAAGATGCCGGCGCGCTCCCACAGGCCCAGGCCGAGATTTCTCAGATTGGGCATGCGATAGGGCGGCAGCTCGAGCATGAGCGGCTGGTAGCGGCGCTTGATCCAGATGCGCTTGAACACCCACGCGACCGCCATCGCCGACACCACGCCGGCCACATAGAGGCCGAAGAGCGTAAGCCCGCGCAAGTTGAAGGGGCCGACATGCGTCGCCGGCACGAAGGCGCCGATGAGGAGTGCGTAGACCGGCAGCCGCGCCGAGCAGGTCATGAGAGGCGCGACCATGATGGTCGCCAGCCTGTCCTTCCAGTTGGCGATCGTGCGCGTCGCCATGATTCCCGGGATCGCGCAGGCGAAGCTCGACAGGAGCGGGATGAATGCGCGGCCCGACAGGCCCACCTTGCCCATCACCGTATCGAGCAGGAAGGCAGCGCGCGGCAGGTAGCCCGAATCCTCGAGCAGGAGGATGAAGAAGAAGAGGATCAGGATCTGCGGCAGGAAGACGATGACGCTGCCCGCGCCGGCGATCACGCCGTCGACGAGAAGGCTCTTCAGCGGCCCGTCGGCCAGTTGCGTCGACACCGTGTCGCCGAGCGCGGCCATCGCTCCCCTGATCGCGTCCATCGGCACGTTGGCCCACGAGAAGACGGCCTGGAACATCAGGAAGAGGACGACCGCGAGCAGCAGGAGGCCCCAGACCGGATGCATCACGATGGCGTCGAGCCGGTGATGGAAGCGTCGCACCGAAGACGCGCCCGGCGCGGCGATCGCCAGGATGCGCCGCACCTCGCGCTGCAACTCGGCCGAGGACGGTGCGTCCGACGTCGCCGCGCTGTCCGCGGCCCGGTCGGCCGCCCCGGCCGGCGACAGCGCCTCGGGCCCGCTGCCGCCGAGCCGCTTCTCGAGCAGCGCCATCAGCCCGGCGTGACCGTCGGAGCGCACGGCGACGGTCTCCACGACCGGACAGCCGAGTTCGGCCGACAGCTTGGCGACGTCGATGGCCAGGCCCTCGGCCCGTGCGACGTCGGCCATGTTGAGGGCCACGATCAGCGGGCGCCCGAGCCGCTTCAGCTCGAGCACCAGGCGCAGGTTCATGCGCAGGTTGGTGGCGTCGACGACGGCGACGATCGCGTCGGGCGCGGCCTCGCCGTGGCGTCGGCCCTCGATCACCTCGAGCGTGATCTGCTCGTCGGGGGTCGCGGGATTCAGGCTGTAGGCGCCGGGCAGATCGATGATCGTCACTGCGCGGCCGTCGCGAAGGCGCGTGAGGCCGCTCTTGCGCTCGACCGTCACGCCGGCGTAGTTGGCGACCTTCTGGCGCGCGCCGGTGAGGAGATTGAAGAGCGCCGTCTTGCCGCAGTTCGGGTTGCCGACGAGTGCCACGCTCCAAAGCGGCGCGAGGTTCGGTGCGTTGAGGGCGTGGGTCATGGCGTCGAGAGCCCCAGGCGGCTCACTTCGATGCATTGCGCCTCGAGCAGGCGCAGGGCAAACATCGTCTCGCCGATCATGACCGCGAGCGGCTCGCGACCACCCGGGCCGCGGCGCAGCACCTGCACTGGCTCACCGGGCAGGAAGCCGAGCTCGCCCAGGCGCCGCAGGGCCACTGCATCGACTTCCGGCGAGGAGGAGACGACGCGCGACACCGTCGCCCGGTCGCCGTCGGCGATCTGGTGCAGGAAGAGGGAGGTGGCGGCGCTCATCGATCGGCGATGCACATGCGAATGAGATTCTCTCTCATCTGCGCCTTCTCCGGGGAATCGGCTGCGGGGACCGGCTTCTACAATTCGTGCTCTTTTGGCCGTCCGACGCGCACTTCCCATGCTCGACATCGCTCTACTGCGCAAGGATCTCGGGCAGGTCATCGCCCGCCTCGAGACGCGCCAGTCGCCCCAGCCGTTCCTCGACGTCGCCCGCTTCACTGCGCTGGAGGGCGAACGCAAGTCGCTGCAGACGCGCACCGAGGAGCTTCAGGCGCGCCGCAACACGCTCTCGCGCGACATCGGCCGGCTGAAGGGGCAGGGCGGCGACGCGAGCACGGCGATGGCGGGTGTGGCGGGCATCGCTGAAGAGCTGGCCCGCTCTGCGGAGCGGCTGGCGGTGATCCAGGCCGAGTTGCACGAGCAGCTGATGGCGCTGCCCAA
>JBDTJD010000085.1:0-10851 GCA_039935975.1 Caldimonas sp. | reverse complement strand
TTCCGCGTCACTTCGCCGCGCGAGATCCAGGGCCTGCTCAAGCAACTGCTCGACGGCTCGGTGCTGCTCAACCTGAACGCCAGCGACGGCAAGGTCTTCACCAGCGCGATCTGGACCCTCGACAGCGTCCGCGGCACGCTCGGCTTCAATGCCGACCCGAACGACCCGGCGATGCAGGCGGTGCTCGAGTGCGACGAAGTCGTCGTCGTCGGCTATCTCGACAGCGTCAAGCTGCAGTTCGACGTGCACGACCTGGTGCTCGTGCACGGCCATCGCGCCAGCGTCCTCAGCTGCCCGGCACCGCACGAGATGTACCGCTTCCAGCGGCGCAACGCCTTTCGCGTCCGGCCACTGATGCGCAGCGCGCCGTTGGCTCGCATTCGCCATCCGGACCTGCCGGACACGGAGCTCTCGCTGCGCGTCATCGACGTCTCGATCGGCGGCTGCGGCTTGTTCCTGCCCGAAGACGTGGCGGCGATGAATGCCGGCGTCCTGCTCCAGGACGTGCGCATCGAGCTCGACACCGACACCCGGCTCGAGGTAACGATGCGACTGCAGCACATCACGGCGATCAACGCCGAGGCGCGCGGCGTCCGCCTCGGCTTCGAGTTCAAGCGCGTCGGCGGCGATTCGCTGCGCGCCTTGCAGCGCTTCATCGACCTGACGCAAAAGCGCGGCAAGCTGATGGCACTCAACTAGGCGAAAGACGGACGTTCCGTCGGCTTTCGCCGGCGGTCGATCGAGCGAGCAGCCGCCGAAGGCAGCCGTCGCTCATCTCCCTTCTCTCGCGCTTGCGGCGCATCGTCAGTTGTTTACCGCGGTCACTTGCGACGGACATACTTGCCGTCGAACTGCACTGCCCAGGTTTTTCCCGCGTCGACAGAGGACTCCCAGAGCTGGCGGACGCTGCCGTCATCGTTGGATGCCCAGGTGATGCGCTGGAGCGGACCCGCGGCGGCCGGGTCCGAACCCAGCACCATACGCTTGTCGAGCAGCTCACCGGCGATCACGAGGAGCCCACCAGTGTTGTCGATCCAGGTTTGGTGCCAGTGCTTGTCGGCGTGGTCGTAGATGTTCAGACTCTTGCAGACGCTGCCGCCGCGGCCGCTCCAGTTCTCGAGCAGACCGCAGCCACCGTTGATGACCTCGATGTGGGTCTCGCCGGCCTTCTGGCCGCTGGGTTGATAGACATCCCAGTCGCCGACCCAGAAATCGAACTGGCGGTATTCGGCCGCCTGGCAGGCAGGCGCGGGCACGGCAGGAGACTGCGCGCAGGCCGGGAGTGCGGGCAGCAGTGCCAGCAGCGCGGCGAGCCCTCGCGCCACCGTCCGTGCGAATGCGAAGGAAGCGTTCGACTTCATCACGGAGCCCGGGCAAAGACGCGAGCCTAGCGCGGCGCAAGCGCCGCAGCGGTGCAGAAATTGCGAATTTGAAACCGATGCACCCGCTTGGTTCGGCGAGTCTCTGAATATGTCCTGCGACAGACCGATCCAGCCGGCCTCGTTCCAGCTGCGGATGAGGCCTCGGCCCCAAATAGGGCTGTAGCGCAAGGAAGAGGGCAAGGCGCGGCGGCGGTGATCGCTCTCGACACCAACGTCCTGTTGCGCCTGCTGCTACGGGACGACGACGCCCAGGCGCAGCGCGCACGGGCCTTTGTTCGACGCCAATGCCGATCGGGACGGGTCGCTGTTCGTCAGCGACGTCGTGCTGGCGGAATTCGCCTGGGTGCTGCGCAGCCGCCAAGCCCTGGACGCGGCGCAGTGGCCAAGGCTTTGGATGCACTGCTGGCAACGCGACGCTCGCTTGGCAATCCCCGCTCGCCGCGCAGAATGCGCTGGAGCTCTACGCCCTTGGCGACGTGGATTTTGCCGATTGCCTGCTTGCCGCTCTGGCCCAGGAGCAGGGCTGCGAAGCCACCGCCACCTTCGACCACGGCATGCGCTCGCTGCCCGGAGTACGCGTGATCTGGATAGCGTGCCGGACGCAACGGACCTCCGACTGTCAAAGGGTACTTGATCGCCAAAAACGCAAACAGACTTCAGCACCCCCGTGAATGAGGGGGTGCTATTGCGAACAACGGCCGAGGCAGGCAGAGTCCTTATCCCACTAAGGAGGAGAGACCCATGCGATTTTCCTTGAGCGCATCTGCGGCCCTATTGGGCATGACCGTCTGGGTGGCTCCCGCGCATGCCGCCCTGTCCTTCGGCGATTTCGTCACCGGGGCCGCGCTCGACGCGGCCGTTGGCCAGAACGCGACGATCGGCTTCGCCTATGCTGGAAACAAGTTCGTCGGCTCCGTGTACTACGGGACTAACAACAACCGGCTCTATTCGACCGACCTGAGCGGCGGCAGCGTGCAAACGTTCGGCAATCCCATTCCCGGCTTCTCCGGCGAGATCTATGTGAGCGCGTCGCTCGGCCTGGGCGGGTATGGGTCACGCGATGTCTTTGCCGGCTCCCAGGTGGGAGACTCGATCTATCGCATTTCGAACGACGGCACGACGCAGTCGTTGTTCGCGGGCGCCGGCATTGTCGGCGGCGTCCGAAGCATCGCCTTCGATCCCTATGGCCTCTACGGGAACCAGATGGTCGTGGCGACCAATAGCGGCAACATCTACACCGTCAACAACGCCGGTGCCGCGACTTTGCTCGCCAGCGTCGGTGAAGACGCTGAAGGGCTCAGTTTCGCGCCGCAGGCCTTCGGCACGTTCGCCCAGGGCACGCTCTTCGTCGCTTCGGAGAACAGCGGCACGGTGCGCGCAATCACGCCCGGCGGCGTGAAGACCGACGCGATCACCGGCATCGGCGGCGCCGAGATGGTGAGCTTCGTTCCGCTCAACCTGGGAAGCAGCGGCAGCCCTGTCGAAGGGTTCTACGCGGCCGCTTATCCAAACAACATCCAGAAGGCGGGGGCCTCCCAGTTCGCGCCCTACCTGGGCGACGCGGTCATCACGAGCGAAACCGGCCACGGCGTCTTCGACGTGCACTACAACGGCAGCTCCTTCACGGTGACCAACATCGGCACGTTCCCGGCGCAGCCCGAAGACGGGATCTTCGTCACCGCCGATGTCATCCAGCCTCCTGTCCCCGAGCCGGAAACCTACGCGTTGATGCTCGCCGGCCTCGGCGCCATGGGCTGGTTCGCACGCCGCCGCAAGCGCGCTTCGAAGGCTTTGTAGCCGCCTCGATCGCGCCGGGCCGAGGCGGCCGAGTCTCGATGGACGAAAGCCTCGCATCGGCCACCGACAAGTCGTCGGTAGCCGATCGAATACACCTGATCAAACCTGCATGCCCATGATGTCGGTGTAGGCCTGCACCAGTTTGTTGCGCACCTGCAAGGTCGCCGAAAAGCCGATCTGCGCCTTCTGCATGGCCACCATCGTCTGCTCGAGGCTGACGGTCGGGTTGTCGAGTGTCACCGCCTGTTGCATGGCAGTGGCTTCGTTCTGTGACTTGCTCACGGCACCGAGCGCCTGACCGAGGGCATGCTGGAAGCTCGCCGATCCGGTGGCGGACGGGGCGGGTGCCGCCAGCGGCTGGCCGGTCGGCGTCATGCCGGCACGCGCCGCGGCCTGGGCGAAGTCGAAAGGTTTCAGGGTGACGTTCATGGATCGAAGCTCCGTGGCCCGAGGGCCCGACCTTTGGCGCCATCGTAGTGATCGACGAACGGCGCATGGTCTGGAACTGACGCGGCTTTGTCGGGCTGTTCCCGGCATGGCGCAAGGGGCCGTCTTCGAATAATGGCCGCAGTCCGGCGCAACCCTGCACCCGATCGAACCCAGGCCTCCATGGACAACGCCGTCGCCCTCGCCTCCCCCCGCCCGCTCGCGGTCCCGACGACCTTCGCCGAGCGAATCGGCGCGGTTCCGGCAGGCACCAAGCTCAAGTTCGGCGTCGGCCTCGCCGCGCTCGCCGGCATCGTCGTCGCGCTCTCGATGAATGCCGGCCAGGGCGACTACAAGGTGCTCTACGCCGGCCTCTCCGACAAGGACGGCGGCGCCGTCGTCGCCCAGCTCGCGACCATGAACGTGCCGTACAAGGTCCAGGCCGGCAGCGGCGCGATCATGGTGCCGGCGATGCAGGTTCCCGACCTGCGCCTGCGGCTCGCCACCGCCGGGCTGCCCAAGGGCTCGGTCTCGGGCTACGAGCTGATGGACACCGCGCGCTTCGGCCAGACCCAGTTCCAGGAGCGGCTTACCTTCCAGCGCGGCCTCGAGGGCGAGCTGACCCGCTCGATCACCTCGCTCGCCGCGGTGCAGAACGCGCGCGTCCATCTCGCGCTGCCGAACCAGAACGGATTCTTCCGTGAACAGCAAAAGCCCAGCGCCTCGGTACTCGTGAGCCTGCATCCCGGACGCACGCTCGACCGCGCCCAGGTCGCCGGCATCGTCCACCTGGTCTCGGCAAGCGTTCCCGAGATGGACCCCAAGATGGTCACCGTGCTCGACCAGAGCGGCTCGCTTCTCACCGGCAGCGGCGATGCCGGCAAGTCGGCCGGGCTCGACGCGCAGCAGCTGCAGTACATCGCCCAGATCGAGAGCGGCTTTTCGAAGCGGATCTTCGAGCTGATCGAGCCGATCGTTGGCCATGACAACCTGCGTGCGTCGGTTGCCGCCGATGTCGACTTCACGCAGACCGAGGCGACCTCGGAGCAGTTCAAGCCGAACCAGGGCACCGATGCCCAGGTCGCCATCCGCAGCCAGCAGACCTCGGACGCCGGCGCCGGCGGCACGAGCGGCGCCCTGCCGAGCGGCGTCCCGGGCGCGGCCTCGAACCAGCCGCCGATCGGCGCGACCGCGCCGCTCACCGGTGCGTCGCAGCCGCTGCAGGGCGCGCCCACGTCCGGCGCCGGCACAGGCCCAGGCGGGCGACGCGAGGCGGTGACCAACTACGAGGTCGACAAGACCGTGCGCGTGACGCGCAACGCGAGCGGCACCGTCAAGCGCCTGAACGCCGCCGTCGTCGTCAACAACCGCCAGGTGACGGACGCCAAGGGCAAGACCACGCAGGTGCCGCTCACCGCCGAGGAGCTCGACAAGCTCACCGCCCTCGTCAAGGAAAGCATCGGCTTCAATCAGGAACGCGGCGACTCCGTCAAGGTGGTCAACGCGCCCTTCAAGATCGAGACGCTCACGCCGGTCGAGCTGCCGTTCTGGAAGCAGCCCGACGTGCTCGACCTCGTGCGCGTGATCGCCCTGCCCGCCATCCTCGGCCTGGTCGCGATCCTGGTCCTGTTCGGCCTGGTCCGTCCCGGCATGAAGGCGATGCTTGCTACGGTCCCGACAAGGCCGACGCCGCCGCAGACCGGATCGAACCTCGACGCGATCGAGAACGAGGCGCCGTCCCGGCCCGCGCTACCGGCGCCGGTGGCCAACGAGCGCCTCGAGGAGGCACGCAGGATCGCGCGCGACAACCCGGCGGCCGTCGCCGGCATCCTGCGCGGCTGGGTCGAGGGCGAACAGCCCGTCCCGGCAGGGCGCTGAGTCCGGAGCTCATCCACCATGGACGAAATCGGACTCGAGAACTCGGCCATCCTGCTGATGTCGCTCGGCGAGGAAGACGCCGCGCAGGTGCTCAAGCACCTCACGCCCAAGGAGGTCCAGGGCGTGGGCGAGATGATCAGCCGCTTCAAGACGATCCCGCGCGAGCGCATGGACCGGGTGCTCGAGAAGTTCAATACGACGGCGACGGGCCAGACGACGCTCGTCGGCGACACCACCGAATACGTCAAGTCGGTGCTGAAGAAGGCGCTCGGCGACGACAAGGCCAACCTGCTGATCGACCGGATCCTGCAGAACTCCGACGTCACCGGCATCGAGGCGCTGAAGTGGATGGAGCCGAGCGCGGTCGCCGAGCTGCTGCGAAACGAGCACCCGCAGATCGTCGCCGCCGTTCTCGTCCATCTCGAGATCGACCAGGCAGCGGCGGTGATGAAGCTCTTCACCGAACGCCATCGCAACGAGGTGCTGGTGCGGGTCGCGACGCTCGACGGCATCCAGCCGGCCGGCCTGAAGGACCTGAACGAGGTGATGTCGGCGCTGCTCACGGGCAACGACCGGATGAGGACGTCGATGCTCGGCGGCGCGAAGGCAGCTGCGGAGATGCTGAACTCGATGGGCGCGAGCGTCGAGACCTCGGCACTCGACTTCATTCGCGACGCCGACAACGAGCTCGCCCAGCAGATCATGGACAACATGTTCTCCTTCGAAGACCTGGTGAAGGTCGACGACAAGGGCATCCAGGCGCTGCTGAAGGAAATCCAGACCGAGTCGCTGGTCATCGCGCTCAAGGCTGCGCCGGCCGAGCTGAAGGAGAAGATCTTCAAGAACATGTCGACGCGTGCGGCCGAGACGCTCAAGGAAGATCTGGAGACACGCGGCCCGGTGCGCGTCGTCGAGGTCGAGAGCGAGCAGAAGGAGATGCTCAAGGTCGTGCGTCGCCTGATCGACGAAGGCGTGATCGTGCTCGGAGGCGGCAACGATGATGAGTTCATCTAAGGCGCGCCGCAGCGTTCCGCCGCCGTCCGGCTCGGCCGCGCACAAGACCTCGGTCTATTCGCGCTTCATCCCGCGCGAGGAGCTGAGCTCTTTCGCGGCCTGGGCGCCGGGCGTCCTGTCCGACGACGACAACACTTACGGCACCGGCGTCGAGTCCGGGCCGGCGAGCGCCGAGACCGATTCCGAGCAGGTCGCCGAAAAGCTGCGCCAGTCGCGCCAGAACGGCTACCAGGATGGCTACCGCGACGGCCTCGTCGCGCTCGAAGGTTTCAAGCGCAGCTTCGCCGCGCAGGCGACGCAGCAGCTCGGCGCCCTGGTCGGCTCGGTCGGCGGCCAGCTCGATGCCCTCCAGCAGGAGATGGCCGAAGCACTCGCCGCGACCGCGCTCAGCCTGGCCCGCCAGATCGTGCGCAGCGAGCTCGCGCGCCGGCCCGAGGCGGTCGCGATCGTCGCTGCCGAAGCGGTCGAGGCGCTGCTCCTGAACGCCCGCCACGTCACGCTGCGGGTGCATCCCGACGATCACCCGCTCGTTGCCGAGGGCGCCGCAGACATCCTTGCGGCACGCGGCGCCCGTCTTGTCGCCGACGCAGCGATCGCGCGCGGCGGCTGTCGCGCCGAATCGGACATCGGCGTCGTCGACGCGAGCATCGAGACGCGCTGGCAGCACGCCACCGCCGCGCTCGGGATCGAGGCGCCCTGGACCGCGCCCGTCGTCGAGCCGAAGGCATGACTTCGCTTGCCGACGCGGCCGCGCCTCCGTCAGACCCGCTGCCGGCGCAGGAGCCCGCGCCGCCCGCCACGCTCGCCTGGCAGCGCTATCTCGCCGACATGCAGGCCTTTGCCGCCGAGCCGATTGCGCTCGAGACGCAGGGCCTGCTCGTGCGCGTCACCGGGCTGGTGCTCGAGGCGGCCGGCATCCGCGTGCCGGTCGGCTCGGTGTGCGACGTGCGCATGCCGGGGCAGCCGGCGCTGCAGGCCGAGGTGGTCGGCTTTTCCGCCGACTGCGCCTATCTGATGCCCACCGGCGAAGTGCACGGCCTGGCGAGCGGCGCGCGCGTCGTGCCGCGACCGTCGCCGGGCGTGCCGATGAAGCTCGGCGTCGCCGGCCACCCGTGGCGTCGTCTCGAGGACCGTACCTTGCACCTGCCCGTCGGCGACGGCCTGCTCGGCCGGGTCGTCGACTCGCACGGCGAGCCGATGGACAGGAAGGGTCCGCTCGCCGACGTGCGCAACGGGCCGCTGACGCGCCGCCCGATCAATGCCATGGACCGCGACCCGGTGAAGACGCCGCTCGACACCGGCGTGCGCGCGATCAACGCCATGCTCACCGTCGGCCGCGGCCAGCGCATCGGCCTGTTCGCCGGCACCGGCGTGGGCAAGAGCGTGCTGCTCGGCATGATGGCCCGCTACACCGCGGCCGACGTGATCGTCGTCGGCCTGATCGGCGAGCGCGGCCGCGAGGTGAAGGAATTCATCGAGAACATCCTCGGCGCGGAGGGCATCCGGCGCGCCGTCGTCGTCGCCGCGCCGGCCGACTCGCCGGCGCTCGTTCGCCTGCAGGGCGCGAACTACGCCACCGTGATCGCCGAGCACTTCCGCGACCGCGGCAAGAACGTGCTGCTGCTGATGGACTCGCTGACACGCTACGCGATGGCGCAGCGCGAGATCGCGCTCGCGATCGGCGAGCCGCCGGCGACCAAGGGCTATCCGCCGAGCTGCTTCGCCAAGCTGCCGCAGCTGGTCGAGCGCAGCGGCAACGGCATCGCCGGAGGCGGCTCGATCACGGCGTTCTACACCGTGCTGTCGGAAGGCGACGACCAGCAGGACCCGATCGCCGACGCCGCGCGAGGCATCCTCGACGGCCACATCGTCCTGTCGCGGGAGCTGGCCGAAAGCGGCCACTATCCGGCGATCGACATCGAGAAGTCGGTGTCGCGGGTGATGGGCAACGTCGCGAGCGGATCGCACATCGACGCCGCACGGCGCTTTCGCCAGCTGCATTCCCGTCACCAGAAGGCGCGCGACCTGATCCAGCTCGGCGCCTATTCGCCCGGCCACGACGCCGACCTCGACCTCGCCGTGCGCCTGCATCCGGCGATGGACGCACTCCTGCAGCAGAACATGCACGTGCCCGCCTATCTCGAGGCCAGCCTGCAGCAGCTGCATGCCGTGATCCAGTCCTGACGCCCTCTCCGGCAGATCCGATGAACGACCTGAATCCACTTTCCGCCCTTCTCGCCCAGAGCGAACGGCAGCGCGACCTCGCCCTCGCCGACCAGCAGAGGGCGCAGGACGCGAGCGACAGCGCCGCGGCGCAGGCGACGCAGCTGCGCGAGTACCGGCGCGACTACGAGCAGCGCTGGGGCGCCCAGTTCCGCGAGGAGGCCCGGATCCAGCTCGTCGTCTGCTACCAGGGCTTCATCGCACGACTGACCGAGGCGATCGAGCAGCAGACGCTCACCGCCGAGCTCGCCGCGGCGCGGCTCGAGCAGGCGACCGTGGCCGTGCGTGGCCACGAGCTCCAGCTCGCGTCGGTGCGCAGGTTGATCGAACGGCGCCTCGTCGAACGACGCGGCCAGGCCGAGCGCACCGACCAGAAGCAGACCGACGAGCTGGCCTCGCGCATGGCCTGGTCGCGCCTCGCGACCGCGCGCGCGAGCGAAGCGTGAGCGCGATGCAGAGCGCGATCGCACCGGTGGCTCCGCCTGCGCCGACAGCGCCGGTGGAGTCGCGCCCGTCGCCTCGCCCTCCGGCCTCGCACGCCTTCGCGACGCTGCTCAAGCAGTCGCAGACCACGGCGCCGGTGCCCGCGAAAACCGATCCGGTCAAGCCGGCGAAGCACGAGGGCGGGGTCGACACCGACTCCGCGTCGGCACAGGCGGTGGCGCCGCGCAGCAACGCGGCGGCGACGGCCGATTCCCGTCGCGTCGACGATGCGAAGTCACACGATCGTCGCGAGGACGCGAAGCGCGCAGACGATCGCCCGATCGACGGCGAGACTTCGAAGGCGGTCGCGGCCCAGGACGACTCCTCCTCGGCGAGTGGTGCGCCCGGCACCGGCGTGCCGGCGACCCACGGCCTCGTCGCACTGCATCGGCCGATCACGGCCGCGGCGGAGAGCGTTGGCACCGGTCGGGCCGCAGGCGCGGCTCGCGTGGCGGCGACGGGCGTGGGCGAGCGTGCCGATGCCGATGCCGATGGCCACGAGCCGGGTTCGTTGCCCGTTCCCGGCGGCGCCGTCGCCGCACGGGGCGGCGTTGCCGACGAACGCAAGGACGATCCGCTGACGCTCGCCCGAGGCACCGCAGGCCGGGGCGAGAAGATCGTGGCCGCCGCGGCCGACGGACCGTCGATCGGCAAGACCACGCCGCTCGCGCCCGACGCCCGGCGCACCGAATCGGCGTCGCACGCGATGCCTTCCGCTGCGCCCGGCCTCACCCCGGCGAGCTCGACCACGTCGGTCGACGCCAGCGTCGCGCCGTCGATCGCTTCGCCCGATTTCGCCCAGGCCTTCGCGGTCCGGGTGACCGTCCTCGTGCAGGACGGCGTGCAGAGCGCCGAGCTGCACCTCAATCCTGTCGAGACGGGGCCGGTGTCGGTGCAGATCGTCGTCGACGGCGACCAGGCGCGGATCAATTTCGGCGCCGACGCGCTGGCGACGCGCCAGGCGATCGAGGCCAGCCTGCCCGAGCTCGCCGGCGCCCTGCGCGAAGCGGGCATGACGCTGCAAGGCGGCGGGGTCTCGCAGCACGCGCGCGACCCCGGAGGCGAATCGAAGGCTGCCGAGGGATCCGCGGCCGCACGCGGCATCGTTCGCAGCGAAGACGACGCTCGTCCGGCACCTGCGGCACGCCAGCGCCTCGTCGCCGCCGGCGGCGTCGACGTCTACGCCTGATCGCCTGCGCGGCCCGGCGCGACAAGCCCCGAAAAGTGCTCCTTATCGCCGCTTGGGCGAAGGCGCCGGTTTCCATAATTTCACTCGTGAGCCCGTGGATCGACGCTTCAGCGCCGGCCGCGGAGCCGATTGCATCCTGAAGGAAGGTCGATGTCCGCTGCCGCTGCTGCCGCCGCCGCCGAGAGCCCGGAAGTCATTCCGATCTCGAAAGGCGGGAAGAAGAAGCTCATCCTGATCGGCGTCGTCGCGCTGCTCGTGCTCAGCCTGGCGGGAGGCGGCGTCGTCTGGTGGCTGAAGAAGCGCGCCGCCCACGCCGCCGAGATGGCCGCCGAGGAAGACGGCGGCGTCAAGTTCGCCGAGAAGAAGATCGACCTGGCCCACCCGCCCACCTTCCTGCCGCTCGAGCCCTTCGTCGTCAACCTCGCCGACCGCGACGCCGACCGCTATGCCCAGATCGGC
>JBDTJD010000084.1:0-4427 GCA_039935975.1 Caldimonas sp. | reverse complement strand
ACGCGCAGCAGGTAGATGAGCGCCATGGGCGTGGCAACGGCCAGCTCGATGTCGTACCCGATCCGGATCAGCATGTGAAGCACTCCCGGGTTCCCAATCGAACCGCGTCGGCATCGTCGCACGATGCGTGCCTGCGCGGTGTCCGACCACGGAGTCGACGTGCGTAGGAAAGCGTCGTGTCGTCGCCGCGTAGGCGACGTCCGACGCCCGGAGCCGCGATCGCCCGGCTGCGACGGGGCGACGCCGACGCTATCTTGGCGCCATGGAATCCGCGCCGCAACTGTCCCGTCTAGCTCGCTGGAATCGATTTCTGCGCTGGTTCTTCAATTCGTCGCCGACGGCCGATCTCGAGTCGGTCCCCGTTTCGGTCCAAGCGCAGGGAAGGGTGCGGACCGCCGACAGTTTGGCCAGACGCGCTACGGCGCGAGCGTGAAGGACCATCGATGAGCGAGCGCCAAAGTTTCCTCGTCCGAAATGGCTTTCTCGCCACGGGCGGCCTCGCGATCCTTGTTCTGATCGTGCTCTTCTACGCCACGGTCAGCGGTGCCGTCGATCGAGCCTCGCACCGTCGTGCAGAAGCGCTCGACAACATCCGGCTGTCCGTGAAGGCGGGCGCCGTGCCGGCGTCACCCAGGCTGGCGTCGTTGAGCACGGAGTCACGCTGAGCGCGGCGGCCACGCCCCACTTCGTTTCCCGTCCCGTGATAATCGCCGCGGGCTCCGGCCCCAGGGGCCCGCGTTCGCGTTTCCTTGCACCTTGCCCTGGAATCGGATGAGTCGGGAAGAAGACTCCCTGGTGGTCTGCGAGGAATGCGGCCTGGCCCACCGGTGGCGCACGGTCGCACGCGGCGAGACCGCACGCTGCAGCCGCTGCGAAGCGGTCATCGGCCGCCCGCATCGTCTTTCGGTCGACGCGGTTCTCGCGCTCACCGTCGCCGCTGCCGCGCTCTGGCTGCTGGCGATCAACGCGCCGCTCCTGTCGCTCAGCCTGCGCGGCAGCTCGGACACCACGACCTTGCCGGGGGCCATCGTCTCCGCATGGCAGGCGGGGTCCCGGATCGTCGCGGTCGTGGCCGGAACGACTGCGCTGCTCGCTCCGGCCGCCTTCATCGCCTTGCGCCTCTACGTGCTCTTCCCGCTGTCGCTCGGCAAGCGAGCGCCCGGCTTCGCGTGGTGTGTGCGCGCCCTGCACCAGGCCGGCCGATGGAACATGGTCGAGGTCTTCACGATCGGCGTGCTGCTCTCGCTCGTTCGCCTTGCGGGCCTCGCCGATGCCTCGCCCGGGCCGGGCCTGTTCGCCCTCGGCGCGTTGACCCTCCTGTTCGCGGCGATCGAGTCCGCCGGGCTCAAGCATCTCTGGTGGAAGGTTCGGTGACCAGCACCCTCGACGCCGTCTCCGCCGCGCCCGCCGTGCTCGGCTGCGAGAGCTGCGGCCTGGTCTCGCGCAACGCTCTACCCGGAGAGCCTGCCGGCGTGATCCAGCGCTGCTCGCGCTGCGGCCATGCCTTGCACGCGAACAAGCCGTTCGCGGTTCAGCGGACCTGGGCCTGCGTCATCGCCGCGGCGGTGCTCTACATCCCGGCCAATGCCCTGCCGGTGATGATGACGACGTCGGCGCTGCAGCACGAAGAACACACGCTGCTCGGCGGCATCCACGAACTCTGGCTCGACGGCTCGTGGGGTCTCGCGGCCATCGTCTTCATCGCCAGCATCGCCGTACCGGTTCTGAAGATCGGCGCTCTCGGCGGGCTCGCGTGGACCGTCCGGCATGCGCCGCGCTGGCGCCAGCTCGAGCGGGCCAAGCTCTATCGCCTCGTCGAGGCGGTCGGCCACTGGTCGATGCTCGACGTCTATGTCGTCGTGCTGCTCGCGGCGGCGGTGCGCTTCGGTCCGCTCGCCAGCGTCGGCGCAGGACCCGGGCTGCTCTCCTTCGCCGCCGTCGTCGTGCTGACACTGCTCGCGACCTGGTCGTTCGATCCCAAGCTGATCTGGCAGGAGCCCGACCGCGATGGCTGAGCCCGCGCCGCCCGAGTCGCCGGCCTCCGCGCCCGACGTCGCCCCACCGCCGCTGGCGCGGATCGAGAAAGCGCGCCGCTGGAACGTCTCGCTCGTCTGGCTGGTGCCGCTGGTCGCGATCGCGATCGCCGGCTCGCTGCTGGTGCGATCGGTCTTCCTCACCGGCCCGCGCATCGAGATCGAGTTCAAGTCGGCCGACGGCGTCGAGCCCGGCAAGACCGAGATCCGCTACAAGGAAGTCGTGATCGGCAAGGTCGTCTCGGTGAGCCTGCGCGACGACCGCAAGCGCGTCGTCGTCGTCGCCCAGCTCGACCGGTCGGCGGCCAAGTTCGCGGTCCAGGACACCACCTTCTGGGTCGTGCGGCCGCGCATCGGCACCGCCGGCATCACCGGCCTCGGCACGCTGCTCTCGGGCGCCTACATCGGCACCGACGCCGGCGTCTCCGAGGTCACGCGAAAGGAGTTCGTCGGACTCGAGGCACCGCCGCTGGTGCTGCGCGGCGAGCCCGGCACGGTGTACGTGCTCAAGGTCGAGGACCTCGGCTCGCTCGACGTCGGCTCCCCCGTCTTCCACAAGCGCACCCCGGTCGGCCGCGTCGTCGGCTACACGCTCGACCCGGAACGCGACGAGCTCTCGATGAAGATCTTCATCGAGTCGCCGTACGAGCGACTCGTCACCCGGGACTCGCGCTTCTGGAACGCGAGCGGCATCGACCTGACGCTCGATTCGAGCGGCCTCAGCGTCAACACCCAGACGCTCGCGTCGATCCTTGCCGGTGGCGTCGCCTTCGATTCGCCGCCCGATTCGCCGCGTGCGGCGGCCGCGCCCGAGAACACCGTGTTTCGTCTCTTCAGCGACCGCCGCACGGCACTCGCTCCAGCCGATGGCCAATCGGTGACGGTGCGCATGGTCTTCGACCAGTCGGCGCGCGGGCTGGCACCGGGCGCCACCGTCGACCTGCTCGGCATCGACATCGGCCGTGTCCGCTCCGTCTCGCTGCAGTACGACGGGTTGCGCAAGCGCTTCCCGATCGAGGTGGTCGCCGACATCTATCCGATGCGTCTCGGTCCGGTGCGCACGGCGCTGATGCGCGACGCCGGCGGCGGCGACGTGCTGGTGCTGCAGCGCCTGGTCGCCAACGGCCTGCGTGCCCAGCTGCGCACCGGCAACCTGCTCACGGGGCAGCTCTTCGTCGCGCTCGACTTCCTGCCAGGACCGGCGTCGAAGGCCACGCTCGCCGACGACGGCACCTTGCGGCTGCCGACCGCGCCGGGGACGCTGAGCGAGATCCAGCCGCAGATCGCCGAGATCGTGCACAAGATCAGCAAGATCCCCTTCGACGACATCGGCCGCGATCTGCGCACGACGCTGTCAAGCGCGAGCAGCGCGATCCGCAATCTCACGCCGCAGGCGCAGCAGGCGCTGGCCGAGGTCCAGAAGACGCTGCAGCGGGCACAGGCGTCCCTCGACAGCCTCGACCGCAACCTCATCGACTCGAACGCGCCGGTCCAGCGCAACGTCGAAGAGACGTTGCAGGAACTGCAGCGGACCTCGCGCGCCTTGCGCGTCCTGTCCGACTACCTGCAGCAGCACCCCGAGTCGCTGCTGCGCGGCAAACCCGCCGACCCGAAGGTTCCGCAACGATGAAGCAATGCATGCGGCGAGATGAATCGGTCATCCGAGGCCCGCGCCTCGGGCTGGGCACGGCGATCGTGGCGGCTGTCCTCCTGGCCTTGGCCGCCTGCGGCTCGACACCGGTCGTGCACCTGCACTCGCTGATGCCGGGTGAGGTCACGCCCGCTGGCAGCCCGCCCGCGCGGTCAGGCGACGCCGCACCGCCACCGGTCATCGTTCTGGAACCGATCCGCATGCCGGCGCAGGTCGACCAGCCGCAGTGGCTCGTGCAGATGCCCGACGGCTCGCTGGCGTCGCTCGAGCAGGAGCGTTGGGCGAGCCCGTTGCGAGACGAATTCCAGCAGGCCGTCCTCGAGACGCTGATCGTGCGCTACGGCGTGGTCGAGCTGCGTCACTCGTCGAACCCCGTGTCGACTTCCGCGCGCGCGCTGCGCGTGGGCATCGACGTCAGGCGGTTCGAATCGATTCCAGGGCAGGAAGCGAGGATCGAGGGGTCGTGGACACTCACCGGCGCCTCGACGACGGCGCCTTCCGCACCCTCGTCGGCGCACTGCGAATGGCTCATTCGTGAGCGCGCGTCCGGTCCGTTGTCGGCTTTGGCCGATGCCCATCGTCGGGCGGTCTCCCGTCTCGCGGACGGCATCGGTGCGGCGGTCATCGCCATCGGCCGGGGTCACCCGGCGAAGTGCGAGGCCGCAAGCGCCGCGGGCTGATCTTTCGGAAGTCGTCGTCAGGGCCTGACGACGATGTGGCTCTGCAGGGACTTCACGCCCCGG
>JBDTJD010000083.1:0-8177 GCA_039935975.1 Caldimonas sp. | reverse complement strand
ATCGTCGACCGCAACGCGCGCGCCGTGCTCGCCCACACCGACGACGCCGTCGTTCTGGAAAAAGGCGTCGTCGTCGCGTCGGGCCCATCGTCGGAGCTCGGCGCGGACGCGTCGGCGCTGGCGCGTTACCTCGGCGTGTCATGAGCACGGCGAACTAGACTGAACGTCCCCACCGCTCCTCGAGCTCGCCATGATTCTTGAAGTCGCCGACATCCGCATCCCGCCCGGCAAGAACGCGGAGTTCGAAGTCGCGATCGCGCGCGGCGTGACGACCGTGATCTCGAAGGCCGCGGGCTTTCGTTCCCACAAGGTTCAACGAGGCGTCGAATCGCCCGAGCGCTACCTGCTCATGATCGAGTGGGCCACGCTCGAGAACCACACGGTCGATTTCCGCCAGGGCCCGTTGTTTCCCGAATGGCGCGCCATCGTCGGCCCGTTCTTCGCCCAGCCGCCGCACGTCGAGCACTTCGCGCTGGCCAGCCAATCGACCTGAGCCGCGGCGACCCGGGCGGCGCACCGCTCGAGTCTCCCGAGATTCGTATTGCGATTCGATGCAAGCAGCTCAGGGCCCGCAATCCGCGGTCGTTCCCAGGCAACCGGTCTGGGCACTCATGCAGCCAACGGCAGCGCGACTTCTTCGTCGTCTCGCGCTTGAATGACGAAAGCAAGGCGCTTCTGCCAGGGCAATTGGTAAACCGCATTGTTGAGATGCAGGATGCGCTCGAACTCATTCGTCTTGCGTTCCTCATCTCGCAACACGACGTTCGACATGATGCTCATCGGGTCGCTCATGACGACCACGTTGGACTGCAGCTCGCACCATTCCCAGGCCAGGCCGACCCGCCCTGCGGCGGCTTTTGCCGCCCACAGCGTGCTGCCCGAACGTCGCCCCTCCTCGTCGAACCGGCTTGAATGGCCGACAAGCTGAAAGCCCGAGAGTCCGGTCCATTGCTCGATGGATAGATCGACGGCGGGCCATCCGACGATGTGCCAAGCTGGGATGTTCATGCTGTTCGACTCGCTGTTTAGGGGAACCGTCACAATGGAACCCCTGCGACCTTCGAGCAAGCCACAAACTCTAGTAGGTTCGTTGTCCGGCATATGACAAATTACCGATGAAGCTGCAGCAGTTCATGGACGTCAGCCAGTCGGACGATCTGCCGACGTTCCAGCAGCGACTGCTCGGCTTCGCCAATGCCCTCGACTTCGGCCTCGTCAACGCGACGGTCGTGGTGGACCGACCCGGCAAGGAGTCGGTCTTTCTCTCGGTCAACAACACTCCGCTGGAGTTCTCGGAGGCCTCGAACCTCGAGATGTCCAAGCGCGATCCCGTGCTCCAGCGCTTGAAGCGCCAGAGCACGCCCTTTGCGTACGACCAGACGTTCTACGTCGTGAAGGACGCCGCAGACATGTGGGAGATCCAGGCGGCGCATGGCTATCGGACAGGCCTGGCCGTGGCCCTGCATCTGTCCAACCGACGCCACTTCCTGCTCGGGATGGACCGCGAGACGCCACTTCCCAAGGGAGACGACGAAGTCACGGCGCTTCTGGCCAGCCTCCAGTTGCTGGCCGTGCATGCCCAGGATGCGGCGCTTCGGCTCATCGGTGTTCAGTCCGTGCACGAAGAAGACCCCAAGCTGACCGCGAGGGAAAAGGAGATCCTGCGCTGGACGATGGAAGGGAAGACGGCTTGGGAGGTCGCGCAAATCCTCACGATGAGCGAGCACACCGTCAACTTCCACCTCCGCAACGCCCAGAAGAAGTTGCATGCCTCGTCGAAGCACCAGGCAGTCTTGCGGGCGCTGGCACTCGGGATCTTGTAACTTCACTGCCGCGCGGCTTGGCCGGGCCCAGTCGGTACCTGTCAGCCTTACTAGGTACTCTTTGTGGCAATAGTGCGATGAAATTGCTCCAAACCGGCATTTAGTCGGATTGGAGGGTCACATGTTCTACGTCGCCACAAGCATCGCCCAATTTCTCCTTTCCTACGGTCCCTGGGGCGGCGGCTGGTAAAAGCCTTCGCGCAGCGCGGCCCGTCCAGGTGACGACTCCTGGCAAGGAGTCGGCCAAGGTTCGGGCGCGCGAACTTCTTGGCTTATGAGCCTGCCGAAGAAGCAAACGCCAAAACTGTTCTTCGCCATAGTGGGGTAGCGTCCCTACAGTCCGCGCTCCGGCGTCCGCGCCGATTCCTTTCGAGCGATGGACACGGCGAAGGCGACGACTCTGTATGCGTCGAGCTGCGCAAGGCGTGCTGCGCGATGAGAAAGCTCGAGCCGCTCGGCCGTCGTCTTGAAGGCCGCGACACCTGGGTCACGGGCCTCAGGCGCGAACAGTCGAGCGAGCGCGGCCAGGTGCCGTTCGAAGCCCTCGACGAGCAAGGCCGCACCAAGCTCAATCCGATCGCGGAGTGGAGCTGGGCCGACGTCTGGCACTACAGCGAGCTTCACGACGTCCCCTACAACACGCGGCACGACCATTTCCATCCGAGCATCGGCTGCGCGCCGTGCACGCGCGCAATCGCGGTCGGCGAGGATTTCCGCGCGAGCTGCTGGCGTAGTCGCCGCTTGCCGACCAAGAGGGGGCGGCGAAACCTTCGCCGCGAGTCCTGACCCTGCACCGCGACGAAGCACTCGTCGTGGGCCTATTCGACCGGCTCTTATGATCCTGCGCATGAGACGTTTCGATCTTTCCCGCGCAGTTCGAGCGACCTTCGCGGGCCTGGCGACTCTGGCGATCTCGGCGAGCGGCGCGCTGGCCGCCGCGCCGGCGAAAGCCCGGTCAACGCCGGCGACGGCAGGCCCGGGCGCGGTGCTCGCGGTCAAGCCGATCGTCTTTCGCGAGCGCCGCCTCGCCAACGGCCTGCAGGTGATCACGGTCGAGAGCCACACGAGCCCGACGGTGAGCGTGCAGGTCTGGTATCACGTCGGCAGCCGCGACGATCCGGCCGGCCGCTCGGGCTTTGCTCATCTCTTCGAACACATGATGTTCAAGAGCACGACGAACCTGCGCGCCGAGCAGTTCGACCGCCTGACCGAGGACGTCGGCGGCGCCAACAACGCCTCGACCGGCAACGACGTCACCGAGTACCACGAGGTCGTGCCGTCGAACCACCTCGAGACGCTGCTCTGGGCCGAGGCCGAGCGGATGGCCAACCTCAAGGTCGACGACGCGAACTTCAAGTCGGAACGGGCCGTCGTCGAAGAGGAATATCGCCAGCGCGTCCTTGCCTCGCCGTACGGCCGGCTCTTCAACGCGCTCTCCTCGGCGTCCTACCTCGAGCATCCGTACAAGCGGCCGGGCATCGGCAACATCGACGACCTCGAGGCCTCGACGCTGGCCGACGTCGTTGCCTTCCACACGCGCTACTACCGGCCCGACAACGCGACGCTCGTCGTTGCCGGCGACTTCGATCCGGCCCAGCTCGATGCCTGGATCGACAAGTACTTCGGCGCCGTCGCCAAGCCGGCGACGGCGCTGCCGGTCTTCGATGCCCGGGAGCCGCCCTGGACGAGCGACCGCAGCGTCACCGTCACCGGGCCGCAGGTGCCGCTGCCGGCGGTCGCCTACACCTGGCTCGCGCCGCCGGTGACGAGCGCCGACAGCGCGGCGCTGCAGGTCGCGTCCGCCGTGCTCGCCGCCGGCGAGTCGTCGCGCCTCAACCAGTCGCTCGTCTACCGGCAGCAGGTCGCGACGCAGGCCGGCTTCAATGCCGACCTGCGCGTCGGTCCCGGTCTCCTGGTCGCCTACGCGATCGCGGCAGGCGGCAAGTCGACGACCGAGGTCGGCGCCGCCCTCCTCGCCGAGGTGACGCGCCTCGCCGATGCGCCGCCGACCGCGGCAGAGCTCGACAAGGTGAAGAACCAGCTCATCACCGAGACCTTCATGTCGAGGCAGACGCCCCAGGGCCTGGCCTCGTCGATCGCCGAGGCGGCGGTGCTCGAAGGCGACCCGGCGCGAGTCAACAGCGACCTCGACGACCTGCAGCGCGTCAGCGCCGCCGACGTGCAGCGCGTGATGCGTCGCTACGTCGTCGACGCACACAAGGTCGCGATCGAATACCGCCAGGACAAGGCCGCGAAATGAGCGTCTCCTTCGAATCGCGCCGCCGCCTCTTCCGCGCCGCACTCGCGTCGACGCTGGCGCTCGCTGGCGCTGTCGTCGCGCAGCCGTACACCACGCCGCCTCCCCCGGCCGCGCCGCGTCCCCTTGCCATCGCCGCGCCGAGCGAGGCGAAGCTCGCCAACGGGCTGCGCGTGATCGTCGCCCAGCGCGAGGGCGTGCCGCTGGTGAGTGCCGAGCTGGTGGCGCTGTCGGGTGCCGAGGTCGATCCGCCGCGCCTTGCCGGCCTGGCGTCGCTCAGCGCGGCGCTGATGACGCAGGGCACGAAGCGCCACAGCGCGCCCGAGCTTGCCGCCGCCGCCGAGGCGCTCGGCGGTTCGCTCGACAGCGGCGCCGGCTGGAACCAGGCCACCGTCGGAATCACCGTCACCACGCCCAGGCTCGATGCCGCACTCGCGCTCGTGGCCGAGGTCGCACGCGAGCCGGTGTTCGCCCCCGAGGAGATCGAGCGCATGCGCACGCAGACGCTCGACCAGCTCAAGGTCGCCTACGCCAGCCCGGGCACGCTCGCTTCGCTCGTCGCCCAGCGTCTGACCTACGGCCCCGGGGCGTATGGTCACCCCGCCAGCGGAACGCCGGAGTCGCTGCCACGGATCAAGCGCGCCGACCTCATCGCCGTGCATCGCGAGGCCTTCCGGCCAGACAACGCCGTCCTCATCCTGGCGGGCGACATCACGCCCGCTGCGGGCCTGGCGGTGGCGCGCCGGCACTTCGGCAGCTGGACAGCCGCGGCGGGACCGAAGCCGGTGCCGGCACGTGCCGCCCCGGCGAGCGCCGGTCCGCCGAGCGCGATCGTCGACATGGGCTCCTCCGGGCAAGCCGCGGTCGTGCTCGCGCTCGCCCTGCCCGATCGCAAGGGCAGCGAGCGCGATGTCGGCTCGGTCCTGAACGCAGTCCTGGGCAGCGGCTACTCCTCGCGGCTGAACCAGGAGATCCGGATCAAGCGCGGCCTCAGCTACGGCGCCGACAGCGTCCTCGACCCGCGTCGGGAGAGCGCCTTCCTGCGTGTCACGGTCCAGACCAAGAACGAGTCGGCGGCGGAGGTCGTCGGCCTCGTCCAGGCCGAGGTCGACCGCCTCGCGTCCGAACCGGTCGGCGCCGACGAGCTCGCAGCGCGCAAGACGACCCTGATCGGCAACTTCAGCCGCAGCGTCGAGACGACGGCCGGTCTGGCCTCCGCGGTGCGCAGCCTCGTCGTCGCCAACCGGTCGCCGGCCGAGCTGAAGACGCGCATCGAGTCGCTACAGGCGGTGAGCAGCGAGGAGATCCGGCGCTACGCAGCCGCCCATTTCAGCGCTGCAAACCGTCGCCTGGCCGTCGCCGGCGAGGCCCGGAGCTTCGCTTCGGCGCTGCGGCCCATGCTGCCCGGCGCGGTCACGGTCGGCCAAGGCGCACTCGACCTCGAGCGACAAGACGGCCTCGCTCGCCCCTGACGGGAGCGGTCGGAGGGGCAAGGCAAACCCTCCATGCCGACAATCGGGTTTGCTGGGACAATAGTGCCCCTTGGCGTTGCGCATGCAGCCTCGCATGCCTGCCCCGCCGACTCTCTTCAGGTATCAGCACATGGCCACCCGTCGACCCGCTACCTCGTCCAAAGTGCCCGCCAACGCCGCTTCTGTTCCGGCCGTGGCTCCTGCCGCCGGTGCCGCGCTCAAGTTGCGGCAGACGCAAGCCGAGTACGTCGCTGCCCGGCCGTCCGGGGAACCGGGCGTGAAGCCGATGATGTCGAGTTCGAAGATGTACGTCTGCCGACGCTGCCAGGCCAATTTCAAGACGGGCGACGGCAAGCCTGACTCGCGCCTGCCCGGCCTCGGCAAGTGCAACAAGTGCCTCGCCGCGC
The DNA here is from genome assembly GCA_039935975.1 of Caldimonas sp. GTDB lineage: Bacteria > Pseudomonadota > Gammaproteobacteria > Burkholderiales > Burkholderiaceae_C > Schlegelella_A. Next base: position 2,218 of record JBDTJD010000083.1, on the reverse strand, counting down.
AGGCGGCGTCCGCCATCGCGGCCTAGCCGTCGAAGCGACGGCTTCGCGCCGTCCGCCTAGCTCTGCGGCGTCGGGCCTTGCCGGCGATCGCCGATGCGCCGACCGTTGTCGGCCTGGGGATGGCGACGCTCTTCCAGGGCGGCTCGGTCGGTCTGGCGGATCTCGCCCCCGCACACTTCCAGAACCGCAAGATATTCAGGGGAAAGCGCTTCGTCGGCGCCCCGGCTCGTTTTTCGTCGTTCGACCTGATGGGTCATGGCAACGGTCCTCCGTTGTCGAAGTGAGTGAGTGGCTTCATCGTTCGGATGACTGTAGAAGTCCAATCAAACTCTAACGCGCGCCCTGGAGCGGGCTTGTCAGACTTCGCCCCGAGTGACCACGTCGATCGAAATCTAGTCTCACCCCGGCGGCGCCGCAATCCCCGGACGGGACGAGACCCTTTTTGCGGTCGCCGCTAGGCTGCCGGCGCGGCCGGGATCAGCAGCCCGCGCTGGACGGCAGGCCGGGCCATGAACACGTCGAGCGCGCGTGTCACTTCGGGACAGTCGGCGATCGCCACGAGCTCGCCTGCGCCGTAGAAGCCGACCAGGTTGCGGACCCACGGAAAGATCGCGATGTCGGCGATCGTCATCGTGTCGCCCATGATCCACTGGCGACCCGAGAGGCGCCCGTTCAGAACTCCGAGCAGGCGCCTGGCCTCGCCGACGTAGCGATCGCGCGGCCGCTTGTCCTCGAAGTCCTTGCCCGCGAATTTGTGGAAGAAGCCGACCTGGCCGAACATCGGCCCGACGCCGGCGAGCTGGAACATCAGCCACTGGATCGTCTCGTAGCGTGCCGCGCCGTCGTTCGGCACGAAGCGCTTCGCCTTGTCGGCGAGATAGAGCAGGATCGCGCCCGACTCGAACAGCGCGAGCGGCTGGCCGTCCGGGCCGTCGGGGTCGAGGATCGCGGGGATCTTGCCGTAGGGATTGAGCGACAGGAACTCGGGCGACTTCTGGTCGTCCGTGTCGAAGGAGACGCGGTGCGGCTCGTAGGCCAGGCCGGTCTCCTCCAGCATGATCGATGCCTTGACGCCGTTGGGCGTGGGAAGCGAGTAGAGCTGGATGCGATCGGGATGACGCGCGGGCCACTTGCGGGTGACGGGGAACGCGGACAGGTCGGCCATGCGAGGTCTCGGCGAAAGGCGTGAGGTCCGACTGTAAAGTCGCTGCCGATGACCGGGCGTGATCTCCTGCGCGACGCGCACTTTCGCCGCGGTGCCGGAGACATGCTGGCCTTCGGGCCCGGGCTCGCCGCGTGGGGCATCGTCACCGGCGTGGCGATGGTGCAGAGCGGCCTTGGCGTCTGGCTTTCGGTACTGATGTCGCTCGCCGTCTTCGCCGGCAGCGCGCAGCTCGCGTCGCTGCCGCTGATCGCGACGGGCGCGCCGATGTGGGTGGTCTGGGCGTCGGCCTTCTGCGTCAACCTGCGCTTCGCGATATTCAGCGCGCAGTGGCGCCGTCACATCGGCCACCTGCCGCGCGGGCGCCGGCTCGTCCTCGGCTATCTTCTCGCCGACCTCAACCTCGTCGTGTTCCAGAAGGCGTGGCCGAGCGGCGTGCACGAGACCGGCCAGGCCCGCTACGCGGCCGGCGGCGCCGTCGTCGTGTGGCTGCTCTGGCAGGCGACGTCGCTCGCCGGCATCGTGCTGTCGGCCTTCGTGCCGCTCGAGTGGGGCCTCGGCTTCGCCGGCACGCTCTCGATGCTCGGCATCGCCTATGCGCTGCTCGTCGATCGCACCGCGTGGGTCGCGGCCATCGTCGCCGCGGCAGCCGCGGTCGCGACCTATTCGCTGCCCCTGAAGCTGAACATCATCGTCGCGATTGCCGCCGCCGTGAGCGCCGGCCTCGTCATGGCCCAGGCCGACCGCGCCGGGCAGCGCTTGCGCACCGGCGATGTGCCGCCGCCATGACGCCCACGCTCCACACCGTCGCGACGATCCTCGGCATGGGCGTGGTGACGGTGATCGCGCGCTGCTTCTTCCTCCACTCGCGACGCGAGCCGCGCCTGCCCGAAGGTCTGCAGCGCGCGCTCCAGGTCGCGCCTCTGGCGGCGATCATCGCCGTCGTGGCACCCGAGATCTTCCTGCTCCACGGCCACCTCGTCGACACCTGGCGCGACGCGCGACTGCCGGCCGCGCTGGCGACGACGCTGTTCTATGCGTGTCGTCCCGGCGTGC
>JBDTJD010000082.1:0-2557 GCA_039935975.1 Caldimonas sp. | reverse complement strand
TGCCCGTCACGCCCGCCGACAACGGCCTCATGCTGCGCGGCCAGGGCTATCGCACCTCGATCGGGCTGGTCGGCAACGGCCTCTTCTGGATGGTGATGCTCCTGTCCGCGCTCACCGTCTGGATGCTGCTGGGCACGTGGCGCCACATGCGCCGCCGCTTGCAGATGCAGGCCACCCTGGTGTCGGAGACCAACTTCCGGCGCGCGATGGAGAACTCCATGCTCACCGGCATGCGGGCGATGGACCTCGAAGGCCGGATCAGCTACGTCAACCCGGCCTTTTGCGCCATGACCGGGTTTTCCGAGGCCGACCTGATCGGTCAGCAACCTCCCTTCCCGCACTGGCCGCGCGATCGCCTCGAGGAGAACACGCGCCTGCTCGACCAGGAGCTGAACGGCCGCAGCCCGACCGGCGGCATCGAGGTGAAGGTGATGAGGAAGGACAGCTCGACCTTCGACGCCCGGATGTACGTCTCCCCGCTGATCGACCCGAAGGGGCAGCAGACCGGCTGGATGACGTCGATGACCAACATCACCGAGGCCAAGCGCATCCGCGACCAGCTCACTGCCTCGCACGAGCGCTTCACGACCGTGCTCGAAGGCCTCGACACCGCGGTCTCCGTGCTCTCGGTGCAGCAGGGCGAGCTGCTGTTCGCGAACCGCTCGTACCGCCTCTGGTTCGGCGCCTCGTCGAAAGGGCACCTGGTGCTCTCGGGCGGCGATCCTTCGCTGCCGGCGCATGGCGACGGCGACGATGCCATCGACGCGCTCGGCGGGCTGCCGACGCAGGAGCTCACCACCGCCGGCTCGGACTCGCGCGAGGTCTTCGTCGAGGAACTCGACAAGTGGTTTGACGTCCGCGCGCGCTACCTCCAGTGGACCGACGGACGACTGGCGCAGATGCTGATCGCCACCGACGTCAGCGAGCGGCGCCGTGCCGAGGCGGTGGCGGCCAACCAGGCCGAGAAGGCGCAGGTGACGAGCCGCCTGGTGACGATGGGCGAGATGGCCTCGTCGGTCGCTCACGAACTGAACCAGCCGCTGACGGCGATCACCAACTACTGCAACGGCATGGTCACGCGGGTCGAGAACGACGCGATCGCCAAGGCGGACCTGATCGCCGCGCTGCAGAAGACGGCCCGCCAGGCCGAGCGCGCGGGCCAGATCATCCACCGCATCCGCGCCTTCGTGAAGCGCAGCGAGCCGCAGCGGCAGAAGGCGTCGGCGCAGACCATCGTCGATGACGCGGTCGATCTCGCCGGCATCGAGCTCCGGCGTCGCAACGTCGCGATCAACACCTACGTCGCGCAGCGGCTGCCCGCGCTCATGGTCGACCCGATCCTGATCGAGCAGGTCGTGCTGAACCTGCTCAAGAACGCCGCCGAGGCGATCGACAACGCCGATCTGCCGCCGCAGCGCCGGCGCATCGAGCTGCGCGTCGTGCCGAGGCACACGGCCGAGGAAGGCGACGTGATCGAGTTCACCGTCAGCGACCAGGGTCCCGGCCTCAAGGACGACGTCATCGCGCGCATGTACGAGGCGTTCTTCTCGACCAAGGTCGACGGCCTGGGCATCGGCCTGAGCCTGTGCCGCTCGATCATCGAGAGCCACCAGGGCCGGATCAAGGCGGTCAACCTCTACAATGGCGAGACTGCCATCGGCTGCCGGTTTTCTTTCACGCTGCCGATCGCCTCCACCGCACTCGCGGCGCCGGCCGCCATCACGGCATGAGCTGCCGGGCCGTCCCCAAGGCGAACATCGAAGCGCGACGCGCGGAGACAAACCAATGAGCTTGATCCCCAAGCGCGGAACCGTGTATGTCGTCGACGACGACGAGGCCGTTCGCGACTCGCTGCAATGGCTGCTCGAAGGCAAGGACTATCGCGTCAAGTGCTTCGACTCCTCCGAGTCCTTCCTTGCCCGATTCGACCCGCGCGAGGTCGCCTGCCTGATCGCCGACATCCGGATGGAAGGGATGAGCGGCCTCGAGCTGCAGGACAAGCTGATCGAACGTCGCTCGCCGCTGCCGGTCACCTTCATCACCGGCCACGGCGACGTGCCGATGGCCGTGACGACGATGAAAAAGGGCGCCGAGGACTTCATCGAGAAGCCGTTCAAGGAAGACGAGCTCGTCGCCCTGGTCGAGAAGATGCTCGAGCGCGCCCGCGTCGACTTCTCCAAGCACCAGGAAGCCGCGAGTCGTGATGCCCTGCTCTCGCGCCTGACGACTCGCGAGGCGCAAGTGCTCGAGCGCATCGTCGCCGGTCGGCTCAACAAGCAGATCGCCGACGACCTGGGCATCAGCATCAAGACGGTGGAGGCGCATCGGGCCAACATCATGGAAAAGCTGAACGCCAACACCGTCGCCGACCTGCTGAAGATCGCGCTCGGCGCGCCGTCGAAGGCTTGACCTCCGCCGCGCTGATCGACGGCGCGGGCCTCGCCCGCCAGTTGCGCGCCGAGGTCGCCGTTCGAGCCGCCCGCCTCGCCGCCGCGGGGCACACCCCGGGCCTCGCGGTGCTCCTGGTCGGCGACGATCCGGCCAGCCAGGTCTACGT
>JBDTJD010000081.1:0-5917 GCA_039935975.1 Caldimonas sp. | reverse complement strand
CGCCTGAAGGGGCGCAAGCTGCCGATGCTCGACCGCGTCGAGATCAGCATCATCGAAGAAGCGCAGCCACGCTGGCTGTCGTTCCTGAATCAGGAGATGGACCTTCTGGAGCAGGTGCCGGAAGACTTCACCACCGTGGCGATCCCGAACGACCGGATCGCGCCGAACCTGGCCCGGCGCGGCATCTACGCCGTCCGCTATCCGCGCTCCGACCTGGCACTGTCCTACTTCTCGATGGAGAACCCCGTCGTGGGCGGCTACGGCGCCGAAAAGGTGGCGCTGCGACGGGCGATCGCCCTCGCGGTCGATACCGAGACCGAGATCCGCCAGGTCCGCCGCGGCCAGGCGATCGTCGCGCAGCAGCTCATCGGGCCGGGCTCGTCGGGCTTCGATCCCGGCCTGCGCAGCGAGATGGGCGAATACAGCCGTGCGCGGGCGATGGCCCTGCTCGACACCTACGGCTGGGTCGATCGCGACGGCGACGGCTGGCGCGATCAGCCGGACGGCTCGCCGCTCGTCATCGAATACGCGACACAGGCCGACAACCTCAGCCGACAGCTGATCGAGCAGTGGAAGAAGAACATGGACGCGATCGGCGTGCGCATGGTCTTTCGGATCGCCCAGTGGCCCGAGAACCTGAAGGCGGCGCGCGCCGGCAAGCTGATGATGTGGGGAGTCGGCCAGACCGCCGGCCCCGACGGCGGTGATTTCCTCAAGCTCGGCTACGGCCCGAGCAAGGGCCAGAGCAACCTGGCCCGCTTCGACCTGCCGGAGTACAACCGGCTGTTCGACCAGCAAAAGAAGATGGCCGACGGCCCCGAGCGCGACGCGGTCATGGCCCGTGCCGAGGAGCTGATGGTCGCCTACATGCCTTACAAGGTTCACGTGCATCGCATCTACACCGACCTCGCGCAGCCCTGGGTGATCGGCTTTCACCGCAACGTCTTCCTGCGTGACTTCTGGAAGTACATCGACATCGACCTGGCCGAGAAGGCGAGGCGGACGCGATGAAGCGCAGCCGACCCGAGGCCGGATTTCGCGCCGACCGCCGGCGCGCCAACGAGGCGATCGCCGCGGTGGCGCTCGGCGTCGCGCTGCCCGCGAGCGCCCAGGCGCCGGGCGGCGCACCTGCTGCCGCAAAGAAGGTGCTGCGCTACGCCTTTCGCGTCGCCGAGACGAGCCTCGACCCTGTCAAGATCAACGACATCTATTCGCGCACGCTCACGCCGCACATCTTCGAAGCGCTCTACAAGTACGACCCGCTCTCCCGGCCGATCAGGATCGTGCCGCTCACCGCCGACGGCATGCCGCAGGTGTCGGAGGACTTCCGCACCTGGACGATGCGCATCCGGCCGGGCATCTTCTTCATGGACGACCCGGCGTTCAAGGGCAAGCGCCGCGAGCTTGTCGCCCAGGACTACGTCTACACGCTCAAGCGCTTCGCCGACCCGGCCAACCGCAGCCCGGTCTGGTCGGGCATGGAAACCGACGGCTACCTCGGGCTGGCGGCGCTGCGCAAGGACGGCTTGGCACGCAAGGCACCGTTCGACTACGACCGCGAGATCGAGGGCGTCCGCGCGCTCGACCGCTACACCTTCCAGGTCAAGCTCGAGGAGCCGAAGCCACGTTTCGTCGAGAACTTCGCCGGCAGCGACCTGTTCGGCGCGGTGGCGCGAGAAGTGGTCGAGTTCTACGGCGACCAGGTCGACGCGCATCCGGTCGGCACCGGCCCGTTTCGCCTCGTGCAATGGCGGCGCAGCTCGCGCCTCGTGTTCGAGCGCAATCCCGACTTTCGCGAGATGTTCTTCGACGCCCGGCCGGCCGCCGACGACGCCGAGGGCCAGGCACTGGTCGCGCGCTTCAAGGGGCGCCGGCTGCCGATGGTCGACCGGGTCGAGATCTCGATCATCGAGGAGGAGCAGCCGCGCTGGCTCGCGTTCCTCAACGGCGAGGCCGACTTTATCGAGCGGGTCGCGTTCGACTTCATCGAGAAGGCCATGCCGAACGGCAAGGTCGCGCCCAACCTGGCCAGGCAGCACATTCGCGGCTACCAGCAGGTCGAGCCGGCGGAGACGTACACCTACTTCAACATGGAGAGCCCGATGGTCGGTGGCTACACGCCCGCCGACGTCGCCCTGCGGCGCGCGATCGGCCTCGGCATGGACAGCGGGCGCGAGGCGCGCCAGTTGAGGAAGGGCCAGGCGATGGTGGCACAGACGCCGATCATTCCCTTCACGACCGGCTTCGAGCTGGTGACGCATTCGGAGTACGGCGAATACGACCCGGCGCGCGCCAAGGGCCTGCTCGACACCTACGGCTACGTCGACCGGGACGGCGACGGCTACCGCGAACGGCCCGATGGCTCGCTTCTGATGCTCGACGTCGCGACCCAGTCCGACCAGGCGCAGCGCCAGCTCGACGAGCTGTTCAAGAAGAACATGGATGCGATCGGCATCCGCACCGCATTCAAGGTGGCGCAGTGGCCGGAGAACCTGAAGGCGGCGCGCGCCGGCAAGCTCATGATGTGGCCGGTCGGCACGTCAGCCGCAGGCCTCGACGGCCTCGGTGCGCTGGCCCGATACGACAGCACGCAGATCGGCGGCCAGAACATGGCCCGCTTCAAGATGCCGGCGATGGACGCGATCTACCGCAAGCTCGACACGATCCCCGACGGCCCCGAGCGCGACGCCCTCTTCAAGGAGGCGATCCGCCTGTCCATCGCCTACATGCCGTACAAGTTTCGCCTGAACCGGATCGTCACCGACATGAGCTACCCGCAGCTGGTCGGCTACCGCCGCCCGGTGTTCTGGCAGGAGTGGTGGCATTACGTCGACATCGACTACGGTGCTGCGCCGCCAACGCCAGCGAGAGACTGAAGAAGATGGCGCACCGTCCCGATCGCCGCCGTTTCACCGCTGCGGGCACGAGCCTGCTGGTCGGCGCCGGCGCGTGGTCGCGCGCGGCCGCGCAAGGCAGCGAAGCGGCAGTGGGATCGAATGTCCTGCGCGTCCTCCAGGAAGGACCCGAGACCGGCTTCGATCCCACCCAGGCGGGCGACCTGTATTCGAACCGGATCATCGCCCACATCTTCGAGGGCCTGGTGGGCTACGACCCCCTGGCCCTGCCGGTGCGGCGCGTGCCGTGCACGGCCGAGGCGATGCCCGAGGCGTCGGCTGATTTCAAAACCTGGACGGTGCGCCTGCGGCGCGGCACCTTCTTCGCCGACGACCCGGCGTTCAAGGGCCAACCTCGCGAACTGGTGGCCGACGACTACGTCTTCGCGTTCAAGCGCGTGCACGACCCGGCCGCCAAGAGCCCCTTCTACAGCTCGCTCAACGAGGACGGCATCCTCGGCCTCGACGCCCTGCGCCAGCGCGCACTGAGCGAGAAGAAGCCGTTCGACTATCGCGCCGAGGTCGAGGGCCTGCGCGCGCTCGACCGCTACACGATCCAGTTCAGGCTGGCGTCGCCGCGGCCGCGCTTCACGGCCACCCTCTGCCAGTCGTATGCCGTCGGCATCGCGCGCGAGGTGGTCGAGGCCTACGGCGACGACATCGCCGCCCATCCCGTCGGCACCGGGCCGTATCGCCTGGGCTCGTGGCGGCGCACCTCGCGCATCGTCCTCGACAAGAACCCCACCTATCGCGACGTCCGCTTCGACAGCCAGCCCGCGGCCGACGACGTCGAAGCACTGGCGTTCGCCAAGCGCCTGAACGGCAAGCGCCTGCCGCTCAACGACGGCGTCGAGGTCTCGGTCGTCGAGGAGAACCAGCCGCGCTGGCTCAGCTTCCTGAACGGCCAGGCCGACTTCGCGCGCGTGCCGCCTGAGCTCGCCCTCATTGCGGCGCCGAACGGACATCTCGCGCCGAACCTCGCGCGCCAGGGCATCACCCTGCAGCGCTACGTCAACTGCGACAGCGCGTTCTCGTACTTCAACATGGAAGACCCCGTGGTCGGCGGCTACAGCGCGGAGAAGGTCGCCCTGCGCCGGGCGATCAGCCTGTCGTACGACATCGAGCGCGAGATCGACATCATCCGGCGCGGCAACGCGATCCCTGCGCAGGCGCCGATGTCGCCGCACACCTACGGCTACGACCCGTTCTTTCGCACCGTCAACAGCGCGCACGACGTCGCGCGCGCGAAGGCGCTGCTCGACATCTACGGCTACCTCGACCGCGACGGCGACGGCTGGCGCGAGATGCCTGACGGCCGCCCGCTCGTCATCACGATGGCCACCGAGCCGCAGCAGATCTACCGCGAGTACAACGAGAACTGGCTGAAGAGCTTCGGCTCGATCGGCATTCGCGTGCGCTTCGAGGTCGCGCAGTGGGCCGAGCACTACAAGCAGTCGCGTGCCGGCAAGCTGCAGATGTGGTTCCTCGGCGGCTCGTCGACCCAGCCCGACGGCCAGGCCGACCTCGAGACGATGTACGGCCGCTCGGTTGGCGAGGCCAACCTGGCGCGCTTCAAGCAGGCCGATTTCGATGCGATCTACCGACGCATGCTCGACCTGCCCGACGGCCCCGAGCGCGAGGGCCTGTTCAAGAAGGCGAGCGAGATCGTCGTCGCCTACATGCCCTATCGCATGCACGTACACCGCATCTACAACGACTTCTCGCGCGCCTGGATCACCGGCTATCGCCAGCCCTTCTTTCGCAACCAGAGCTGGCACTACATCGAGGTCGACGGCGAGCGGCGCGCGAAGGCGCTCGCCTGAACGGACGGCACCGATGGCGGCCCGCGAAGCGCTGATCCTCGCCTACGCGCGTTTCCTGCGCGAAACGCGCGGGCTCGACTTCGATGCCACCACGACCGAGGGCTACGACCGCTTCTGGCGTTGGTCGTGCGACGACCTTCCCGCGTTCTGGCAATCGGTGTTCGACTACTTCCGGATCGAGTCGCCGACACCCCATTCGGCGGTGCTCGAGCACCCGTCGATGCCGGGGACGCGCTGGTTTCCCGGCGCCCAGGTCAACTACGCGCGGCACGTCTTCGGCCACGCCGAGCGCGCGCACGCCGGCGGCCATCCGGCGATCGTCTTTCGTGACGAGGCGATGCAGCTCGCCGGCACGATCGAGGAGATCTCCTGGCCCGAGCTGCGACGCCGCGTCGCGGCGTTCGCGGCGGCGCTCGAGAGGATGGGTGTCGTCGCCGGCGACCGGGTCGCCGCCTTCCTGCCCAACGTGCCGCAGACGGCGATCGCCTTCCTGGCCTGTGCCAGCCTCGGCGCGATCTGGTCGGTGTGCTCTGCCGACATGGGTCCGCTCGCCGTGCTCGACCGCTTCCGCCAGATCGCCCCCAAGGTCCTGGTCGCTTGCGACGGCTATATCTACGGCGGCGCGCGCCATGATCGGCTCGACCTGGTCGCCGGCATTCTTGCGGAGCTGCCGAGCGTCCAGGACGCCGTCGTCTGGCGCAGCCTCGATCACGAGCGATCGATCGACGCCCTTGTCGCGCCCGGGCGGCGCGTGCACGACTTCGACACGCTGATCGCCGGCGCCGCCACGCTCGCGCCACGCTGGCTCCCTTTCGACCATCCGCTCTGGATCGTCTACTCGAGTGGAACCACCGGCCTGCCCAAGCCGATCGTGCACGGCCACGGCGGCATCATGGTCGAGACGCTGAAGGGCGCCGTGCTGCACAACGACCTCGGCCCGAGCGCCGACACCGGCGACCGCTACCACTGGTACAGCTCGACGGGCTGGATCATGTGGAACTCGCAGATGGCGGCGCTCCTCGGCGGCACGACGGTATGCATGTACGACGGGAGCCCGACCGGCCCGCGAAGCGCCCTGGCGGGTGACGCGCGCGAGGTCGACTGGGCGACGGTCTGGCGCTTCGCCGCCGATGCGCGCGCGACCTATTTCGGCGCCGGCGCCGCGTTCTACGCCAGCTGCCTGAAAGCCGGCGTCGAGCC
>JBDTJD010000080.1:0-6630 GCA_039935975.1 Caldimonas sp. | reverse complement strand
GCGACGAGGCGCAGCGCCGCCGCGACGGTCGCGTGCGAGGCCTCCTCGACGTCGAGGTCGGGCAGGTTGTCGAGAAGCGTCGCGCGCAGGGCCGAGTCGAGCGCGAGGCCCTCGACCGGCGTGTCAGCGCGGGCGCCGACGGCGCGCAGGTGGTCGGCCGTGAGCGAGCCCGCGTCGGCGCTGACGACACCGGCCCGGCGACCGGTGCGAAGCCGTTCATCGATGTCGGCGAGGAGCAGCAGGCTCGACGTCCAGAGCGGCACCCGCACCGATTCGGCCAGCTCGCGCTGGAACAGGGCGAGAAAGCCGCAGCTCGTCGCGATCGCCGTCGCGCCTTCGTGCTCGAGGGCGCGGGCGGCCGCGAGGAACGGCGCGAGCAGCGCCGGATCGCGCTCGACGACGACGCGGCGCGGCGACGCCCCGTGCACCGTTCGATAACGCACCGGGAAGTCGAACGTCGCCGGATTGCCGATGTCGCCCTGCACGCGCGGGAACCGCGTGTCGAGCATGACGACGCCGAGCGCCGGGCTCACAGCGACGTCGCCGCCCGGGCGGCCTGGTCGTAGAGGCCCGACATCGTGCGCAGGAGGCGCGCGGTCTCGCCGATGTCGGCATTGCGATCAGTGTCGAGGTTGGCGATCAGGCAGGCCTCGCGCACCTCGCGGTACCGCTCGACGGCGTGCTCGCCCTCGGGCGTCGGGCTGTAGAACACCTCCTTGCCGACCTTGTCGGCGCGGGCAAGCCCGGCGCCGACGAGCTTCTTCAGCGAGTAGGCGACGATGTGGGTGTCCTCGACGTTGAGGACGAAGCAGATGTCGCCGACCTTCTTGTTGCGGGCGCGGTGGCAGATGTGGTGCAGCACGAGCACGTCCATGATCGTGAGCTCGGGGCAGCCCGAGGCCGACATGCAGCGCACGGCCCAGCGCGAGAATGCGTTCCACGCGACGATCAGGCCGAACTCGAGCTCGGAGAGCTCCAGGCTGCGGGTCGAGACCAGATGCGACGACGAGACGATGCCGGGCACCCTCGTCTTCTTCCTCGGCGCAGCCTTCGTCGCCATGCAATCCTGTCGAATCGTTGAAAAGTTATTGACAATTTATCTTCGATCTTCCTAGACTGCAAGGGCTTCGGGGGAAAAACCGATGCCGGCGCGAAAGGCACGCCCTATGCTTTTCGCCTTTCCATCAGAAAGTGCGGGAGTTTTCATGCAACGTGTCGTTCGTCAATCCAGGATCGTCGCCCGTGTCGCGGCCGCCGTCTTCTCCGGCCTGGCCCTCGGGGCGTCGGCCCAGACCAAGTGGGACCTGCCGGCCGCCTACCCGGCGACCAACTTCCACACCGAGAACCTGCAGCAGTTCGCCAGCGACGTCGACAAGGCGACCGGCGGCAAGCTCAAGATCACCGTGCACGCCAACGCCTCGCTCTTCAAGGCCAACGAGATCAAGCGCGCGGTCCAGGGCGGCCAGGCACAGATCGGCGAAATCCTGCTCACGGCCTATTCGAACGAGTGGCCGATCTACGGCGTCGACGGCCTGCCCTTTCTGGCCGACAGCTACGCCTCGGCGAAGAAGCTCGAGGAGGCGAGCCGGCCGGTGATCCAGGCCAAGCTTGCCAGCCAGGGAATGATGCTGCTTTACACCGTGCCGTGGCCGCCGCAGGGCATCTACGTCAACAAGCCGATCAGCAGCGCCGCCGACCTGAAGGGTGTGAAGTGGCGCGCCTACAGCCCGGCCACGGCGCGCATCGCCGAGCTCGTCGGCGCGCAACCGGTGACCGTGCAGGCGGCCGAGCTGTCGCAGGCGATGGCCACGGGCGTGGTCGAAAGCTACATGTCGTCCGGCTCGACCGGCTACGACACCAAGACCTATGAGCACATCAAGTACTGGTACGACACCCAGGCCTGGCTGCCGAAGAACGCGGTGCTCGTCAACAAGGCCGCCTTCGACGCGCTCGACAAGCCGACCCAGGCGGCGTTGCTGAAGGCCGGCGCCGAGTCCGAGGCACGCGGCTGGGCGTTGTCGCAGCAGAAGAATGGCGAGTACATCGATCTGTTGAAGAAGAACGGCATGCAGGTCCTGCCGCCTTCGCCGCAGCTGAAGGCCGACATGGCCAAGGTCGGCGACACGATGCTGAAGGAGTGGCTCGAGAAGGCCGGCCCCGAGGGCAAGACCGTCATCGACGCCTACCGCAAGATGTAGGCGCGGAGCCCGCGCCGATGGCTTCTTTCCCACCGTCGCGGCGCGGTGCGCTCGGCCGCACGCTCGACGCTCTCTACGACGGCACGGCCGCGCTCGGGGCGGTCGCCATGGTGTTGCTGCTCGTCATGGTGATCCTCTCGGTCGTTTCGCGACTGGCCGGCTTCAACGTCCCCGGCACCGATGCCTACGCCGGCTACATGATGGCCGGCGCCGGCTTCCTCGCGCTGGCGCACACGCTCAAGCGCGGCGAGCACATCCGCGTCACGCTGCTGCTGACGGCCCTGAAGGGCCGGAGCCGGCATGCGCTCGAGGTCTGGGCCCTGTTCGCCGCGTCGCTCCTGTCCGTGCTGCTCGCCTTCTACAGCTGCAAGCTCGCCTGGCAGTCCTATACCTTCCACGACATCTCGACCAGCAACGACGCGACGCCGCTCTGGATGCCGCAGATCGCGATGGCGCTCGGCGCGGTCGTCCTGGCGATCGCCTTCATCGACGAGCTCGTGCTCGAGCTCCGGGGCCAGCGGGTCGTGCCGGTCAGCGACGAAGCGTCGCGCAACGAGTAGGACGGCAGTGAGCGATTTCTCGATCACCGCGCTGCTCATCGTGGCGCTTTTCCTGATCCTCGCGAGCGGCGTGTGGATCGGCCTGACGCTCTCGGGCGTCGCATGGATCGGCATGCAGATGTTCAGCTCGCGCCCGGCCGGCGACGCGATGGCGGTGACGATCTGGGGCTCCTCGTCGAGCTGGACGCTCACGGCCCTGCCGCTCTTCATCTGGATGGGCGAGATCCTGTTTCGCACCCGGCTCAGCCAGGACATGTTTCGCGGCCTCGCCCCGTGGATGCAACGCCTGCCCGGCAGGCTCCTGCACACCAACGTCGTCGGCTGCGCCATCTTCGCCGCCGTTTCGGGCTCGAGCGCCGCGACCTGCGCGACGATCGGCAAGATGAGCCTGCCCGAGCTCGCCCGGCGCGGCTACCCCGACTCGATGGCGCTCGGCTCGCTTGCCGGTGCCGGCACGCTGGGCCTGCTCATCCCGCCGTCGATCATCATGATCGTCTACGGCGTCAGTGCCGACGTCTCGATCTCGCAGCTCTTCATCGGCGGCGTGATTCCGGGCATCGTCCTCGCCGGCCTCTTCTCGCTCTACATCGCCGGCTGGTCGATCGTCCACAAGGACCGGATTCCACCGGCCGACGCGCCCATGAGCTTCGCCGAGAAGCTGCACGAGTCGCGCAGCCTGATCCCGGTGGTGCTCCTGATCATCGCCGTGCTCGGCTCGATCTACGCCGGTATCGCGACGGCCACCGAGGCGGCTGGCATCGGCGTCCTCGGCTCGCTCGCGATCTCGGCGGCGCAGGGCTCGATGAACTGGCAGACCTTCAAGGAATCGCTGATGGGCGGCACGCGCCTTTACTGCATGATCGCCCTGATCCTCGCCGGCGCCTCGTTCCTCACTCTCAGCATGGGCTACATCGGCCTGCCGCGTCACCTCGCCGAGTGGATCGCCACGCTCGGGCTGAGCAAGTTCGCACTCATCCTCGCGCTGACCGCGTTCTACGTCATTCTCGGCTGCTTCCTCGACGGCATTTCGATGGTCGTGCTCACGATGGGAGTGATCATGCCGACCGTGCAGAAGGCCGGGATCGACACGCTCTGGTTCGGCGTCTTCATCGTCATCGTCGTCGAGATGGCGCAGGTGACGCCGCCGGTCGGCTTCAATCTCTTCGTGCTCCAGGGCATGACCAAGCGGCCGATCGGCACCATCGCCATGGCGGCGCTTCCCTTCTTCGGGTTGATGGCCCTGATGGTGGTGATCCTCTACACCTTCCCCCAGCTTGCGACCTTCCTGCCCCAGCAGATGAAGGGATAGGTCCCGGCGCCGGACGGATCAGCGCAGGACAGCGTAGAGCGCGACCACGACGACGATCGCGGCCAGCACCCAGCCCAGCGACCCCGCCGGCTCGCGCACCCGAGGCGGCGCGGCCGACGGCGCAACGATCGGCCCTCCGGCCGGCGACCGTGCCTGCAGCGTCGCCTCGAAGGCGCGGAAGAAGTCCTCGGCGATCTTCGCGGCCGTGGCGTCGATCAGGCGCGAGCCGATCTGCGCCATCTTGCCGCCCACCGTCGCGCGCGCGACGTAGGCGAGCTTCGTCGCCTGCGGCTCGACCGCCGTGAGCGCGACATCCGCGGAACCCTTGCCGAAGCCGGCCACGCCGCCCGAGCCGTCGAAGTTGATGGTGTAGCTCGACGGTGCGACCACGTTGGTCATCTTCAGGTTGCCCTTGAAGCGTGCGCTGACCGGGCCGATCTTCATCGCCACGACAGCGGCAAAACCGTCGTCGCCGACCCGCTCGAGCGATTCGCAGCCGGTGATGCAGCCCTTCAGCGTCACCGGGTCATTGAGGGCGGCCCACGTCGTGTCGACGCTGGCCGGAATGAGTCGTTCGCCGGTGAGTTCCATCGCCGCATTCTGCTACCGCGGCCGACGCGGCGGTGGGCGCTCGCGCAAGGCCACGGCGAGATCGGCGAGGCTGGCCAGGTTGTGCACCGGCAGGAAGCGGTCGACCTCGGGCAGCAGCGCACGCACGCCGCCGGCGCGCGGCTCGAAGCGGTCGAAGCGCAGCAGCGGGTTGAGCCAGACGATCTGGCTCGCGAAGAGGCGCAGCTGCTTCGCGGCGCGCGTGAGCTCGCCCTGCTCGTCGCGGTCGAGGCCATCGGTGACGAGCAGCAGCGCGGCATTGCCGCCGAGCAGCCGGCGCGCCCAATGGCGGTTGAAGTCGTCGAGGCACGAGGCGATCCGCGTCCCGCCCTTCCAGTCCTCGACCTGGGCGCTGGCCAGGGCCAGCGCGAGGTCGGGATCGCGGTGGCGCAGCGACCGCGTGATGTTGGTGAGCCGGGTCCCGAAGGTGAGCGTGTGGACCTTGAGGTAGCGGCGCGTCAGGCCATGCACGTAGTGCAGCATGAGGCGTGCGTAGCGGTCCATCGACCCCGAGATGTCGAGCAGGACGACGATCGTCGGCAGCTCGGTGCGGGGGCGGCTGAAGCGCGGCACCAGCGTCTGCGGCTGGCGCGCCATCGCGAGCATCGTTGCGCGCAGGTCGATCCGGCCCCGTGCGCTGGCGGCATGACGGCGTCGCCGCACCGGCGCGAACGGCAGCGGCACCTCTTCGGCGAGGCGCTGCGCAAGCGCGAACTCGGCGGCGGTCATCGACTCGAAATCGGCGCCTTGCAGGCGCTCGCGGTCGGAGAAGGTGAACGTCGTCTCGAACTCGACCTCGTCGCCGGGCTTGTCGCGCGGCCGCGCGGCGTCGGGCCCCGGCGAAGGCGCGAGCGCGTCGGCGAGACGGTGCGACCGGGGCTTGGTCTCGCGATCGCCGCGGCCGCTGATCTTCGGCAGCAGCTCGGCCATCATCCGCTCGAGCAGCTTCGGGTCGCGCCAGAACGCGGCGAAGGCATCGTCGAAGAGCGGCTGCTGCTCGTGCCGGTCGAGCATCACCGCCGAGAGCGCGGCGTGCACGTCATCGCGCCGGCCGAGTCCGACGGCCTCGATCGCCTCGATCGCTGCCAGCACGCGATCGGGACCGACCGGCACGCCCGCGTGGCGCAGGATGCGCGCGAAGTGGACGACGTTGTCGGCGAGCATCGGCGTCAGCCGTGCGCCGTCGCCTGCAGCTCGGTGAGCAGCTTGGCGATGTCGCCGCCCTGCATCTTGGCGATGTCGTCGCGGTGCTTGAGGAGCACGCCGAGCGTGTCGCGCACGTTGTCGGGCGCGAGGCTGATCGCGTTGAGCGCGACGAGCGCATTGGTCCAGTCGATCGTCTCGGCGATGCCGGGCGCCTTGAACAGATCGAGCGAGCGCATGCGCTGCACGAAATGGACGACTTGCGCGTAGAGCCGCTCCGACGCTCCTGGCGCCCGGATGCGCACGATCTGCAGCTCGCGCTCGACGTCGGGATAGTCGACCCAGTGATAGAGGCAGCGGCGCTTCAGCGCATCGTGGATCTCGCGCGTGCGGTTGCTGGTGATGACGACGACCGGCGGCGCATCGGCCTTCACCGTGCCGAGCTCCGGGATGGTGAGCTGGTTCTCGGCCAGAACCTCGAGCAGGAATGCGTCGAAGGGTTCGTCGGCGCGGTCGAGCTCGTCGATGAGCAGCACCGGAGACCGCGCCTGCGTCAGCGCCTGCAGGAGCGGACGCTCGATCAGCATGTTGCGCGCGTAGAGGCTCGTGGCCAGCCGCTCGCGCGACGCGGCGTCACCGACGTCGTGCGCCGCCTCGGCGAGGCGGATCTCCATCATCTGGCGTGCCACGTTCCATTCATAGGCGGTCTGTGCGACGTCGAGGCCCTCGTAGCACTGCACGCGCAAAAGGACGGTCGCGAGCGCGCGCGACAGCGCCTTCGCCAGCTCGGTCTTGCCGACGCCCGGCTCAC
>JBDTJD010000079.1:0-2719 GCA_039935975.1 Caldimonas sp. | reverse complement strand
AAGGTCGCCGAGGTCGCCGACGCGGTCAAGGCGGCCGACATCGTCATGATGCTGCTCCCCGACGAGCAGATCGCGGCGGTCTACGACAAGGAGGTCGCGCCGAACATCAAGCAGGGCGCGTCGCTCGCCTTCGCCCACGGGTTCAACGTCCACTACGGCCAGGTCGTGCCGCGGGCCGATCTCGATGTCTGGATGGTCGCGCCCAAGGCGCCCGGCCACACGGTGCGCTCGACCTACACGCAGGGCGGCGGCGTGCCGCACCTGATCGCCGTCCATGCCGACAAGTCGGGCAAGGCGCGCGATCTGGCGCTCAGCTACGCAGCCGCCAACGGCGGCGGCAAGGCGGGCGTGATCGAGACCAACTTCCGCGAGGAGACCGAGACCGATCTCTTCGGCGAGCAGGCGGTGCTGTGCGGCGGAACGGTCGAGCTGATCAAGGCGGGGTTCGACACGCTCGTCGAGGCCGGCTACGCGCCCGAGATGGCGTACTTCGAATGCCTGCACGAGCTCAAGCTGATCGTCGACCTCATCTACGAGGGCGGCATCGCCAACATGAACTACTCGATCTCGAACAACGCCGAGTACGGTGAGTACGTGTCGGGCCCGAAGATCATCACCGACGAGACGCGCGTGGCAATGAAGAAGATGCTGAAGGACATCCAGACCGGCGAATACGCGAAGAGCTTCATCATCGAGAACCGCGCCGGCGCGCCGACGCTGATGAGCAAGCGCCGTCTGACGGCCGAGTCGCAGATCGAGGTGGTCGGCGAGAAGCTGCGCGCGATGATGCCGTGGATCAAGAAGAATCGCCTCGTCGACCAGTCGCGCAACTGAGCGAGACCGGCCATTGAGCGAGACGCCGGTCACCGTCGTGACGAGGCCCCGTCGCAAGGGCCTCTACATCCTGCCGAACCTGTTCACGCTCGGCGCGCTGTTCGGCGGCTTCTACGCGGTCGTGATGTCGATGAACGGCCGTTTCGAGAACGCGGCCTACGGTGTCCTCGCGGCCATGGTGCTCGACAGCCTCGACGGCAGGATCGCTCGCATGACCAAGACACAGAGCGTGTTCGGCGAGCAGATGGATTCGCTCTCCGACATGGTTTCCTTCGGCGCCGCACCCGCGCTCATCGCCTACGAGTGGTCGCTGCGCGGGCTCGGCCGCTGGGGTTGGGTCGCCGCTTTCGTGTACTGCTCGTGCGCGGCGCTGCGGCTGGCTCGATTCAACACCAACATCGGCGTCGTCGACAAGCGCTTCTTCCAGGGCCTGCCGAGCCCGGCCGCGGCGGCGATCGTCATGGGCTTCATCTGGCTGATGAACGACCAGGGCTTCACCGGCATGGAGGAAGGCCCCTGGCTGCGCTGGACGACCTTCGTCGTCATCCTCTATGCCGGTCTCACGATGGTCACGAACGTTCCGTTCTACAGCTTCAAGGACCTGAGCCCGCGTCGCTCGGTGCCCTTCATCGTCCTCGTGCTGATCGCGCTCGGCATCGCCGTCGTCAGCATTCACCCGCCGATCGTCCTGGTGGCGCTGTTCTTCGCCTACGGCCTGTCCGGGTACGCCGTATATGTCTGGAAGAAAGTGAAGGGCAAGCCCGTGAGCATGATCGCCACGTCGCGCGACGAGCCTGACGAAAAAGGCCTTCACGAGTAGCGCGCTCGCTGCTATATTGCGCCGTCATGTCGCGAATTCTCTCGGCCCTTCTTCTCCTTCTGCTTGCACGAAGGGCCCTCTGAGCGACCACGTCCACCGTATCGACCAGACCGGCCCGCCAGCGAAAGCAGCGGGCCGGTTCTCTTTTGGAGAATCCAATGTCCGACCGCCTGTTCATCTTTGACACCACCTTGCGCGACGGCGAGCAATCGCCCGGCGCCTCGATGACCAAGGACGAGAAGCTGCGCATCGCGCGACAGCTCGAGCGGCTCAAGGTCGACGTCATCGAGGCGGGCTTTCCGGCGTCGTCGAACGGCGATTTCGAGTGCGTGCGTGCGATCGCGCAGGCGATCAAGGGCTCGACCGTGTGTGCGCTGGCGCGCGCCAACGACCGCGACGTCACCCGAGCAGCTGACGCCCTGAAGGGCGGCGAGTCGACTCGCATCCACATCTTCCTCGCGACCAGCGACCTGCACATGGAGAAGAAGCTGCGCATGACGCGTGAGCAGGTCTTCGAGCAGGCCAAGCTCTCGGTGCGCTTCGCGCGCAACCTGACGAGCGATGTCGAGTTCTCGCCGGAGGACGGCTATCGATCGGACCCCGAGTTCCTCTATCGCGTCCTCGAGGCGGTCATCGCCGAGGGGGCCTCGACGATCAACATTCCCGACACCGTCGGCTACGCGATCCCCGAGCTCTACGGCGAGTTCCTGCTCGACCTGCGCCGAAAGATTCCCACTTCCGACAAGGCGGTCTGGTCGGTGCATTGCCACAACGACCTCGGCATGGCGGTCGCCAACTCGCTTGCCGGCGTGAAGATCGGCGGCGCGCGCCAGGTCGAGTGCACGATCAACGGGCTGGGCGAGCGGGCCGGCAACTGCGCGCTCGAGGAGATCGTGATGGCCGTGCGCACGCGCAAGGACTATTTCGGACTCACCCTTGGCATCGACGCGACCCAGATCGTTCCTGCGTCGCGGCTGGTCTCGCAGACGACCGGCTTCGTCGTCCAGCCGAACAAGGCCGTCGTCGGCGCAAACGCGTTCGCGCATGCCTCGGGCATCCACCAGG
>JBDTJD010000078.1:0-11494 GCA_039935975.1 Caldimonas sp. | reverse complement strand
CGGCAGCCTTGCGGTCCTCGCGGCGATGGCCTATGCCGAAGTCGTCGTCGAGGCGTCCGACATCTCGCCTGGCGCGCTCGAGATCGCCCGCATCAACGTCGCCCGTCACGGGCTCGAGACGCGCGTCCGTGTGGTCGAGTCCGACCTATTCGCCAATCTCGCGGGACGCTACGACCTCATCGTCTGCAATCCGCCCTACGTCAACGACGAAAGCATGGCCGCGCTGCCGCCCGAGTACCGCGCCGAGCCTTCCCTGGCGTTGGCCGGTGGCGTCGACGGCATGGATCTGATCCGGCGCATCGTCGCCGGGGCGCCGGCGCACATGAGCGACGACGCCGTGCTGGTGATCGAAGTCGGCCACGAGCGGGCGCACTTCGAGCAGGCATTCGCGCGCCTCGAATGCGCCTGGCTCGAGACCAGCGGCGGCGAGGACCAGGTCGTCCTGATCGAGCGCCGGGCGCTGGCCGGCTGACGACCCGCGAAGCGGCCGGGCCGGCGCGCCGAGCGCCGACGCGCCGGGCAAGCGAAAATCGCGCATGCTCGTCCTCACCCAACTGTCGCTGCGCCGCGGCGTCAAGCTCGTCCTCGATCGCGCCAGCCTCACCATTCAGCCCGGCGAGAAGGTCGGCCTCGTCGGCCGAAACGGCGCCGGCAAGTCGTCGCTCTTCTCGCTCTTCGCCGGCAGGCTGCAGGCGGACGCCGGCGATGTGTCGCTGCCCGCGCGCTGGCGCGTCGCCGAAGTCGCCCAGGAGATGCCCGAGACCGACGAAGGCGCGACCGACTTCGTCCTCGCCGGCGACACGGCGCTCGCCGAGGCCGAGGCCGAGCTCGAACGCGCCGAGGCGGCCGACGACGGCGAGGCCATGGCGCACGCCCACGCCTCGATCAGCGAAGCCGGCGGCTTCGACGCCCGGCCGCGCGCGCAGGCGATGCTGCTCGGCCTGGGCTTCAAGAGCGCCGAGCTGGACGCGCCGGTGTCGAGCTTCTCGGGCGGCTGGCGCATGCGCCTGCAGCTGGCCCGGGCGCTGATGTGTCCGGCCGATCTCATGCTCCTCGACGAGCCGACCAACCACCTCGACCTCGACGCCCTCGTCTGGCTCGAGGCCTGGCTGCAGCGCTACAGCGGCACGATGGTCGTCATCAGCCACGACCGCGAGTTCCTCGACGCCGTCACCAAGGTCACGGTCCATCTCGACGAGACCAAGCTCGTCCGCTACACCGGCAACTACACCGCGTTCGAGGAGATGCGCTCGATCCGTCTCGAGCAGGCGCAGCAGAGCTTCGAGAAGCAGAAGGAGCGCATGGCGCACCTGCAGAAGTTCATCGATCGCTTCAAGGCCAAGGCGAGCAAGGCCAAGCAGGCGCAAAGCCGCGTCAAGGCGCTCGCCCGGATGGAAAAGCTTGCCCCGGTGCTCACGAGCGCCGACTTCCAGTTCGAGTTCAGGGAGCCGCAGAGCCTGCCCAACCCGATGCTCGCCTTTGCCGACGTCGCCTGCGGCTACCCGGGCGAAGGCGGCGCGGCGGCAAGGCGGATCGTCGACCACGTCGACCGCTCCGTGCTCGCCGGCCAGCGGATCGGCATCCTGGGTGCCAACGGCCAGGGCAAGTCGACGTTCGTGAAGACGATCGCCGGCGATCTCGCGCCGCTCTCGGGCGAGATCGTCGCCGGCAAGGGACTCACGATCGGCTACTTCGCGCAGCAGGAGCTCGACGTCCTCTCGCCCGCCGACGGTCCGCTGATGCACATGGTTCGCCTTGCGCGCGACGTCGGCCCGGCGGGCCGCGAGCAGGAGCTGCGCGACTTCCTCGGCTCGTTCCGCTTCACCGGCGCCATGGTCACGCAGGCCGTCGGCACGCTCTCGGGCGGCGAGAAGGCGCGCCTCGTGCTCGCGATGCTGGTGTGGCAGCGGCCGAACCTGCTCCTCCTCGACGAGCCGACCAACCACCTCGACCTGACCACGCGCGAGGCGCTCAGCATGGCGCTCAACGAGTTCGAGGGCACGGTGATGATCGTCAGCCACGACCGCGCCCTCCTGCGCGAAACCTGCGACGAGTTCTGGCTCGTCTCGGGCGGCGTGCTCGAGCCCTTCGACGGCGACCTCGACGACTACCAGAAGTGGCTGCTCGACGTCTCTCGCGCCGCCGCGCGCGGCCAGCCGGTGCCCGCGGTGCCTTCGTCGAAGACCTTCGTTGCCGCAGCGCCCTCCCCGGTCGCTGCAGCGGCGCCGAAGCCGCCCCCGGCGCCGGCCGCCGGCCGCGACGATCGCAAGGCCCAGAAGCAGGCACGTGCCCGGCAGGCCGATTCGACGCGTCCTCAGCGCGCCGAGCTGCAGCGCATCGAGGCGCGTCTTGCGCGCCTGGCGACGGAGAAGACCGAAACGGAATCCAGGCTTGCCGCGCCCGGCGCGAGCGCCGGCGATTTCGCCGAGCTCGGCCGCCAGCTCGCCCACGTCAACGCGGAAACCACCGTGCTCGAGGAACGCTGGCTCGCCCTTCAGGGCGAGCTGGCCTGAGAGAGCTCCCATCGCCTGCGTCGCCAGATCGCAGGCTCCTTCCCCTCCGCGGCGTCAGCCGCTTCATCGACGAAACCAGACACCATGCAAAAGCCCGAGAAAATCCTCTACACCGCCCACGCCACTTCCACCGGCGGGCGCGAAGGCACGTCGAAGACCGACGACGGCATCCTCGCGGTCAAGCTGACGACGCCCAAGGGCCTCGGCGGCAACGGCGCGCCGGGCACGAACCCGGAGCAGCTGTTCGCCGCGGGCTACTCGGCCTGCTTCATCGGCGCGATGAAGTTCGTCGCCGGCCAGCAGAAGATCACCCTGCCCGCGGATACCTCGATCACCGCCGACGTCGGCATCGGCCAGATCCCGAACGGCTTCGGCATCCAGGTCGCGCTTCACGTGCACATTCCGGGCATGGACAAGACGCAGGCGCAGAAGCTCGTCGAGGCCGCGCATCAGGTGTGCCCGTACTCGAACGCCACGCGGGGCAACATCGAGGTCGCGCTCGACGTGATCTAGCCGCTCGTCGGCCGGCGCGCGAGCAGGCCGAGGATCAGCTCGACCCGTGCCTTGACCGGGGTCAGATCGCTTGCCGAGGGAAGCCGCTGCATCTCGGCGTCGACGATCGGTCCGTCGAGGCAGCGGCTGCTGCGCACGACGACGATGCCGCGCGCAGCAGCCCGGTCCAGCGCCGCTTCCAGCAGGTGGTGGACGGTGCCGTTGCCGGTCGCGGCCACGACGATGCCATCGACACCCGCATCGACCAGCGCGGCGACAGCGCGGCCGTCGACGCCGGCCGCACTGGCCACGATATCGACCCACGGCCAAGCCCGCGGATCTTCGGGCAGGACCGCCACGCCGATGGCCATCGGCGCGTCTCGCGGCACACGCAGGATCTTGATCTGCCGCAGCGCCACGTGGCCGAGGGGACCCGCCTCGCCCGACGTGAAGGCGTCGAGCCGCCGCGGATGGGCCTTCCTCACGTCGCGCGGCGAGTGGATCTGGCCCGCGAAGACGACCCGCACGCCGACCGGCTCGCCGGCGGCCGCGACGACGATGGCGTCGGCAAGATTGCCCGGCCCGTCGGCATGGCGGGCCGAGGCGGGGCGCATCGCGCCGGTGAGCACGACGGGCTTGTCGGCGCCGACGACGCGCTCGAGAAAATAGGCCGTCTCCTCCAGTGTGTCGGTGCCGTGGGCGACGACGACGCCGGTGACGTCGGGTCGCGCCAGATGGCGAACGACCGCGAGCGCGAGCGCGCGCCAGGCCGCGAAATCCATGTCCTTGCTGTCGATCTGGGCGACTGATTCGCTCTCCACTTCGACGTCGTTGGGCAGGTCCAGCCCGGCCAGGAGCGCGGCGACGCCGACCTGCGCCGATCGGTAGGCGGCGTCGTCGTCGGCCGTGGCGGCGAGGCCGGCAATCGTGCCGCCGGTGCCGAGAACGACGATGCGGACCGGGGTTTGCATGATTTCCGTAACTGGATGAAAATACAGCGCTGGATAAAACTTCAGCGGCCGACGCGACCTGTCTCGCCCGGCCGACTCACGCGGAGGTCCCATGCAGGAATCGCCCAAGCTCACCGACCGTCAACAGCAGATCCTCGACCTCGTGCTGAGCGCGATCGAGCGCACCGGCGCGCCGCCGACGCGCGCCGAGATCGCCAACGAGCTCGGCTTCAAGTCGGCCAACGCGGCCGAGGAGCACCTGCAGGCGCTCGCTCGCAAGGGCGTGATCGAGCTGGTGGGAGGAACGTCGCGAGGCATCCGTCTCCAGTCTGACACACTGCGCGCCCTCCACCAGGCACGCGGCAAGCAGTTCAGCCTGCCGCTGCCGAGCCTGGCTCAGCTTTCGCTGCCGCTCATCGGCCGGGTCGCTGCCGGCAGCCCGATCCTGGCCCAGGAGCACATCGACCGAACGTTTCTCATGGAAGCCAGCATGTTCTCGCGGCGCCCCGACTACCTGCTGAAGGTGCGTGGCATGAGCATGAGGGACGCCGGCATCATGGACGGCGATCTTCTCGCGGTGCAGAAGGCGAAGGAAGCGAAGAACGGACAGATCGTTGTCGCCCGCCTCGGCGAAGACGTCACCGTCAAGCGCTTCAAGAAGACCCGCAGCGGCATCGAGCTGCATGCCGAGAATCCCGAGTTCAAGACGATCGTCGTCGGCCCGGAAGAGGAGTTCGAGATCGAAGGCCTCGCCGTCGGGCTCATCCGCAACAACATGCTCATGTGATTGCCTGAAGGGAGCGCGCCATGGTCATCAAGGCTCCGAAAGCGAAGAGCGCCGAGAACTGCGAGCGCCTCGAGCAGCTGCCCAACATCGGCCCGTCGCTTGCCGCCGACCTGCGGCTGATCGGCATCGAGCGCCCCTCCGAGCTGCGGGGCCAGGACCCGCTGGCTCTCTATCGGCGCCTCTGCGAGGCCACCGGCCAGCGTCAGGATCCGTGCGTGCTCGACACCTTCATGGCAGTCACCGATTTCATGCACGGCGGCCCGGCGGCGCCGTGGTGGAAGTTCACCGCCCAGCGCAAGGCGACCTTCGGCGCGCTCTGAGCAGGGCGGCGCGCCGGCCGCGAAACAGGCCTGTTCGGCCGCCCTTTTCGCGGCTTCGTCACGAGACGTCGGTAAAACAATGCACCGACCGGTTCATGCCGGCAAACGTGCAGTCGCCGATGCCTCTTCCTCGTCCTCGCTGGCTCGCTTCGGCGATCAGCGACCACCTCGATGCCCGTTCGGTTGCTCGCGCCTTCGAGAGCCTGCCGCCCTCGTCGCACGGCTCGCATCGGGGCTGGCACTCGCGCCTCGGCCGCTGGCTCGGCGCGAGCGCGTGGTTCGTGCCCGGCGCGGAATCCTTGCCGGCGCTCGGCCACCGTCAACGCGGCGCTCGCCTGGCCGCGGCACGGCTCGAGTTCGCGGAGGCGCTGTTCGACGTGCGCAGCGATGCGTCGGCCACGCTCCTCGACCGCATCGCCGTCATGCGATCGTTGCACGAGCTCTGGCATCTGCGCGGCGAGGTCTTCGGCCAGGTCTCGCGCCGGCACGGCCAGCTCGAGGCCGAAGATCGCCTCGCCGAGCTCGATCGCCACTTTCCCAAGCGGATGCGCCGAGGCAGCTACGCGGCTCGTGCTCCGCTGATCGCCGACGGCGCCATCGGCATGCTGCGCGCGCACCGCCGCGCCGCGAACGACACCACGACGCGCTGAAGCGTCAAGCTGCGGGCGTGTCGCCCTTGGGCATCTCGCCGAGGTAGTCCATCTTGCCGAGCGGGACGCCGTTGTGGCGCAGCAGCGCGTACGTCGTCGACACGTGGAAAAAGAAGTTCGGCAACGCGAAGAACCTCAGGTAGTCCTCCCCGGACATCGAAACCGGACCGGAGCGCCGCGGCACGGAGATCGTCTTGGCGTCGCTGCCGTCGATCTGCGCGGCCGGCACCGACCGCGCGTAGTCGATTGTCTTGGCGATCCGCTGCTTCAGTTCGGCGACGCTTGTCTCGTTGTCCTCGAACTTCGGTCCTTCGACGCCGGCCAGGCGGGCGACGCAAAACTTGACCGTGTCGCAGGCGATCTGGATCTGCGTCGAGAGCGGCAGCATGTCGGGCGCCAGGCGCGTGGAAAGATAGACGCTCGACTCGAACTTCTTCTCGACGGCGTGGGCCTCGGCCTTGTCGAGGCAAGTCGTCAGGTTGCCGAGCATGCGAACGAAGATCGGCACGCTCGCCGAGTGCATGGAAATGGTCATCGCGATTCCTGGAGACGGGTAAGGGCAGGATCGTAGCCTCGCATCGAGGCCCGTGCACAATGAGGCAGGGTTCCGATTCGAGGCGAGCCCTGTCCCTTTTCGAACTCCTGCGCCCACGTGAACATCATCATCCTCGACGACTACCAGGATGCCGTGCGCAAGCTGAAATGCGCGTCGCTCCTGGAGCACATCAGCACCAAGGTCTTCACCAACACCGTCAAGGGCATCGGCCAGCTCTCGGTCCGCCTGCGCGACGCCGAGGTGCTGGTCCTGATCCGCGAACGGACCCACTTCCCGCGCCAGCTGCTGGAGAAGCTGCCCAAGCTCAAGCTGATCTCGCAAACCGGCAAGGTCGGCCCGCACGTCGACGTCGAGACCTGCACGCGCCTGGGCATCGCCGTCTCCGAAGGTGTCGGCTCGCCGGTCGCGCCCGCCGAGCTCACCTGGGCGCTGATCATGGCGGCGATGCGTCGGCTCCCTCAGTACATCGGCACGCTCAAGCACGGCGCCTGGCAGCAGTCCGGCCTCAAGGCAGCGTCGATGCCGCCCAATTTCGGCATCGGCATGGTCCTCAAAGGCAAGACGCTCGGCGTCTGGGGCTTCGGCAGGATCGGTCAGCTCGTCGCGGGCTACGGCAAGGCCTTCGGCATGCAGATCGTGGTGTGGGGCAGCGACGCGGGCCGCGAGCGCGCGAAGTCCATGGGCTATGACGCCGCCGAGAGCAAGGAGGCTTTCTTCGAGGCAGCCGACGTGCTCTCGCTGCACCTGCGCCTGAACGATGCGACACGCGGGATCGTCAAGTTCGAGGATCTCTCGCGCATGAAGCCGACGGCGCTTGTCGTCAACACGTCTCGCGCCGAGCTCCTCGAGGATGGCGCTCTCATCTCGGCGCTCAATCGCGGCCGGCCCGGCATGGCGGCGATCGACGTGTTCGAGGTCGAGCCGATTCTTGCCGGCCACCTGCTGCTGCGGCTCGAGAACGTGATCTGCACGCCGCACATCGGCTACGTCGAGCAGGACAGCTACGAGCTGTACTTCCGCGCCGCCTTCGAGAACGTCGTCAACTTCATCGACGGCCGGCCGACGAACATCGTCAACCCAGAGGCGCTCAAGGTGCGGCATTGAGCGACGCGGCGGCGCGCGCAAGCGCGCAGGCCACTGCTCCGGCTGCGCCGATCACGGAGCAGCGTCGTGCCCAGGTGCGCTGGTCGCTCCTTTTCGGCAACTTCGTGATCGGTTGTGGCGTGATGGTCGTCGTCGGCGCGCTCAACGACATCGCGCAGTCGCTTTCGATCTCCATCGCGGTCGCCGGACAGCTGGTCGCGGTCGCCGCCGTGGTGATGTGCTTCGGCGCACCGCTCCTGGCCGGCTGGATCGGCAGCGTCGATCGACGCCTGCTTCTCGCCGGCGCCCTCGCCTGGTACGCGATCGGCCACGCGCTGTCGGCGCTCGCGCCCGGCTACACGTCGCTCCTTTTCGTGCGCGCCGTCACCGTCCTCGGGGCGGCCGCGTTCACGCCGCAAGCGGCGGCGGCGATCGGCGCGATGAGCACGCGCGAGCACCGCGGCCGCGACATCACCTTCATCTTCATCGGCTGGTCGATCGCCTCGGTCGTCGGCATCCCGGCCTCGGCCTGGCTGAGCGACACCTTCGGCTGGCGCAGCGCCTTCTTCGCCGTCGCGGCGCTGGGCGCGATCGGCGCGGCGTGGGTCTGGGCGACGATCCCCAGCGGCGTGCGACCGGTCTCGCTGACGCTCGCCGCGTGGCGCGGCGTCTTCAGCGACCGCGTCCTGATGGCCGTGGTGTTCGTCACGGCGCTTTCGGGCGCCGGCCAGTTCACGCTCTTCTCCTACTTCGCGCCGTACTTCAAGCACGCCGTCGGCGCGAGCACCGGCGAGATCACGCTGCTCTTCGTCTGGTTCGGCATCTTCAGCGTCGTCGGCAACACGCTCGCCTCGCGGTACGTTGACCGCATCGGCGCCGGCCGTGCCGTCGGCTTCGCTCTCGTGCTCATGGCGTTGTCGCTGCTCGCCTGGCCACTGGCGGGCGGCGTCGTCGCGCTCGCAGTCGTCCTCGTGCCGTGGGCACTCGGCTGCTTCTCGTCGCAATCGATGCAGCAGGCCCGGCTCGGGGCCGCCGCGCCGAGCTTCGCGCCGGCGCTCATGGCGCTCAACACCTCGGCGATCTATCTCGGCCAGGCGGCCGGCGCATCGAGCGGCGGCTGGCTGATCGCCCATCACGGCTACGGCGGGCTGAGCCTCGTCGGCCTCGGCTGGCTCGTGCTCGCGATCGCCCTCAGCGTCTGGGCCGGACGCGCCCTGGCGCGCAGGCAACCATGAGCACGCCGGAAGACGGCATCGATGCCGACTTCGAGCGCGTCGCCGACGCGGCACCGACCATCGAGCTGGCGGCCGCGGCCCGACCCGCGTCGACCGGCGAACTTTTCGTCACCTTCAACCGCCTCGCGCTGCAGGGCTTCGGCGGCGTCCTCGCTGTCGCCCAGCGCGAGCTGGTCGAACGCAAGGGCTGGCTGACGCAACAGGAATTCGTCGAGATGCTCGCCCTCAGCCAGGTGCTGCCGGGACCGAACGTCGTCAACCTCGCCCTGATGTTCGGCGACCGCTTTTTCGGCCTGCGCGGCGCCGCGGCCGCGCTCGGCGGCATGCTCCTCGTGCCGCTCTTCATCGTCCTGGCGCTCACCGCGGCTTACACCGAGTTCGCGCGCATCGCCGTGGTCTCGGGTGCGCTGCGCGGCATGGGGGCGGTTGCCGCCGGGCTCATCCTCGCGACCGCCGTGAAGCTGATGCGAACGCTCGGCACGAGCAAGCTCGGGGTGCCGCTCGCGGCGACATTCGCCGCGCTCACCTTCGTCGCGATCGCCCTGCTGCGCTGGCCGCTCGTGTGGGTGATCGTCGGGCTCGGCACGGCTTCCGTGGCCGTCGCCTACCACCGCTCGAGATGACGCTCCTGCCCGCCGCGCTGCCGACTGCCGATCTGCTCGGCCTGTTCGTGCACTTCATGATCCTGAGCCTCCTTGCCGTCGGCGGCGCGATCACGACCGCGCCGGACATGCACCGCTTCGTCGTCGACGAGCACCACTGGATCAGCGACGCGCAGTTCAGCGCGTCGATCGCGATCGCCCAGGCCGCGCCCGGCCCGAACGTGCTCTTTGTCGCCGTCGTCGGCTGGAACGTGGCCGGCCCGCTCGGCGCACTGGCGACGATGACCGGCACGCTGCTGCCGTCGACCGCGCTCACGCTCTTCGCGTCGCGCTGGGGCTCGCGGCGGCGCGAGGCGCGCGGCGTGCGAGCCTTCACCACCGGCCTCACGCCGCTCACGATCGGCCTGCTCGTGGCCACCGGCTGGGTCCTGGCCAAACCCTACGTGGGCGAAGGGCAGCATCCCTTCGGTGCGATCGTGGTGGTCGCCGTCTCGATGCTGCTCATGATGCGCACCCGCGTCAGCCCGATGTGGATCGTCGCCTTCGGCGCCGTCTTCGGCGCGCTCGGCCTGGTCTGAAGACGAGGGTCAGCGCGTGCCGAAGATGCGGTCGCCCGCGTCACCGAGGCCGGGGATGATGTAGCCGCTGTGGTCGAGGTGGCTGTCGATCGCCGCGGTCCAGCAGCGAACGTCCGGATGGGCTGCGGTGAGCGCGGCGATGCCTTCGGGGGCGGCGACGAGCACGAGGGCCCGCACGTCGGTGGCGCCGCGCGCCTTCAGGAGCGAGATTGCCGAGATCATCGAGCCGCCGGTGGCGAGCATCGGGTCAAGGACGATCGCCGTGCGCTCCGCCAGCCCGCCGGCGAGGCGATCGACATACGGCTCGGGCTGCAGCGTGGTGTGGTTGCGCGCGATGCCGACCACGCTCACTTTCGCGTTCGGGATGGTGTCGAGCACGCCCTGCAGCATGCCCAGGCCGGCGCGCAGGATCGGCACGACGGTCACCTTCTTGCCGCTGATCCGGTCGACCTCGACCGGGCCGCTCCAGCAGTCGACGGTCGCGCGCTCGAGCGGGAAATCGGCGGTCGCCTCGTAGGTGAGAAGCCGGCCGAGCTCGGCCGTGATCTCGCGAAAGCTCTTGGTCGAGAGATCGGCCTCGCGCAGCAGCCCGACCTTGTGGCGAACCAGCGGATGCCTGACTTCGAAGACCGGCATGAAGGAAGTCCCGTCAGGCCTTGGTCGTGCCCGCGGCGCGCGCCGCCCGCTGCCGCACCGCTTCGTACAGGCACACGCCGCTCGCGACCGACACGTTGAGGCTCTCGACCGCGCCGTGCATCGGCAGGTGGACAAGCTCGTCGCAGCTCTTCGCGGTGAGCTGGCGCATGCCGCTGCCCTCGGCGCCGAAGACGAGCGCGACAGGGCCGGTGAGGTCGAGCTCGTAGATCGATCGCGGCGCGTCCTCGGTCGTGCCGACGACGCGGATGTCGCGCTCCTTCAGCTCGCCGATCGTGCGCGCCAGGTTCGTGACCATGAAGTACGGCATCGTCTCGGCGGCACCGCTGGCGACCTTGGCCACCGTCGCGTTGAGGCCGACGGCGTGATCCTTCGGTGCGACGACCGCATGCGCCCCGGCGCCATCGGCGACGCGCAGGCAGGCGCCCAGGTTGTGCGGGTCGGTGACGCCGTCGAGGACGAGCACCAGCGCCGGCTCGCCGCGCGCGTCCACCGCCTCGAGCGTTTCGTCGAGCGAATGGCTGCGCGCGAGCGCGTCGACGCGGGCGGCGACACCCTGGTGGCGATCGCTGCCCGCGATCGCCCGCAGGCGCGCATCGTCGCTCTCGACCAGCCGCACACCGGCCGCCTCGGCACGGGCGACGAGCTGACGCATGCGCTGATCGCGTCGCTGCGGGTCGACGTGGACCTCGAGCACCGAACGTGGCGCCGTCTTCAGGCGCACGGTGACGGCATGAAAGCCGAAGAGAGTCTGGGTCGCCATGGCTGGATGGTAGAGCCCTGATCAGGGCCGCAGCGCGGCAAGCATCCAGAGGAGGCCGATCAGGACCGGCTGGTGCAGCATGTAGAAGCTGAGGCTCCAGCGGCCGAGGACTGCAAGTGGATGCGCCGCGCGCGGCAGCCGGCCCCTCAGCAGCGAAGGACGTTGCGCCAGCAGCCATTCGGCAGCAGCCGCGCCCCACCAGACGACGCCGAGCCAGGGCAGGATCGGCGCGTAGTCCTCGGTGACGGGCTTGTGCGTGACGAGGCCGACCCAGTTGGTCCAGCGCGAATCGAAAAACGGATCGCCGACGA
>JBDTJD010000077.1:0-3212 GCA_039935975.1 Caldimonas sp. | reverse complement strand
GCGCCGATCAACCTGACGATGGTCGGCAGCGACGGGCGGCCGACGCAGAAGAGCCTGCGCCAGCTGCTCGGCGAGTGGATCGCGTTCCGGCTGAAGACCGTCGAGCGCCGCACGCGTCATCGGCTCGGCAAGGTCGCCGACCGTATCCACATTCTCGAAGGGCGACAGCTCGTCCTGCTGTCGATCGACGAGGTGATCGCGATCATTCGCGCCGCCGACGAGCCGAAGCCGGCGCTGATCGCGCGCTTCGAGCTGAGCGAGCGCCAGGCCGACGACATCCTCGACATCCGGCTGCGTCAGCTGGCTCGGCTCGAGGGCATCAAGATCGAGCAGGAGCTGAAGGAGCTGCGCGGCGAGTCGGCGAAGCTGAACGAGATCCTCGCCAGTCCGGCCGTGCTCAAGCGCACCGTGATCCGCGAGATCGAGTCCGACGCCAAGGCGCACGGAGACGAGCGGCGCACGCTCATCGAGGAGCAGAAGCGCTCGGTTGCGGAGGTGCGCGTCGTCGACGAGCCGGTCACCGTCGTCGTCAGCATGAAGGGCTGGGTGCGGGCGATGAAGGGTCACGAGATCGAGCCCGCGCAGCTCGCCTTCAAGGCCGGCGATTCGCTCTACGGCACCTTTGCCTGCCGCAGCGTCGACACGCTGCTCGTCTTCGGCAGCAACGGCCGCGTCTACTCGGTCGCGGCGGCAGCGTTGCCGAGTGGCCGTGGCGACGGTCAGGCGATCACTTCGCTGATCGAGCTCGAGGCGGGCACGCAGCCGTCGCACTATTTCGCCGGTACCGGCGCTCAGGTGCTGCTCCTCGCCAACACGGGCGGCTTCGGCCTGCTTGCGCGGGCCAGCGACCTCGTCTCGCGACAGCGCGGCGGCAAGGCCTTCCTCGCCCTCGAAGGTGAGGACAAGCCGCTGCCGCCGGTGGCCTTCGGCGCCGCGGCGACGCGCGTCGCCTGCCTCACGCTCGCCGGACGCCTGCTCGTCTTCGCGCTCGACGAGCTGAAGCTGCAGGGCAACGGCGGGCGCGGCCTCACGCTCGTCGACCTCGATGCGAAGGACGCGGTCGTCAGCGTCGCCGTGTTCGCGTCGGCGCTGCGCGTGCTCGGCAGCGGGCGCGGTGGCAAGCCGAAGGACGAGGTGCTGCGCCTTGTCGCGCTCGAGCCCTACGTCGGCAAGCGGGCCAGGAAGGGCCGTCGCCAGGACGTCATGCAGAAGGCGATGCGCGTCGTCGCCGCCGACGCGGCGGCCTGAGGTCGCGCGCGGCTCAGTCCGGCGAGCGCGCCGCGGCGAGAAGCAGCAGCGCGAATATCGCGAAGGCGAGCGCGGACCAGATCGCGTACGGCACGCCGAGCAGGTTCACCGCGGCGTCGGCGCAGCTGGCCCGCGCCTCGAAGACGTCGGGCAGGAGGCGGTCGAGCTGCGTCGCGCCGATGATCCGGTCGGCCAGAGTGAGGTTGCACGACGCCGACTTCGCGGCGACGAACTGCTGCCAGAGCGCCGATGCGAAGCCCGCGAGGGCGAGCGCGATGCCGAGCGCCGCGACGCTGGTCCGCGCTCCGCGCGAGCGGACCACGATGCCCGCAGAGGCGACGATGCCTGCGACCAGGAAGATCAGCCGCTGCAGGACGCACCACGGGCAGGGCTCCATCGCGAAGCCATGCTGCGTGACGAGCGCCGCGGCGACGACGGCGAACGCGAACCCGTCGGCCAGCATGAACAGGATTGCAGAGCGCGGCAGGCCGCTGCGCGCGCCCGCCGGCCGCGGCCCCGCTGAAGCGCTCATTCGGCGACTTGCGCGATCAACTCGATCTCGACGCAGGCGCCGAGCGGTAGCTGGGCGACGCCATAGGCGCTGCGCGCGTGCGCGCCCTTTTCGGCGAAGACCTCGCCGAAGAGCTCCGAGCAGCCGTTGGTGACCAGGTGATGCTCGACGAAGTCGGGCGCGCTGTTGACGAGGCTCGTGATGCGGACGATGCGCTCGATCTTGTCGAGGTCGCCCACGGCCGCATGCAGGGTGCCGAGCAGATCGACGCCGATCGCGCGCGCCGCCTTCTTGCCGGTGGCGGTGTTCATGTCCCGGCCGAGCTGGCCGACCCAGACCTTGCCGTCGCGCTTGGCGATGTGGCCGGACAGGAAAACCAGGTTGCCCGAGCGCACGAAGGGAACGTAGGCGCCGGCCGGAATCGCGAGCGGCGGCAACGAGATGTCGAGATCGGTGAGACGGTCGTAGATGGACATGGGGGGCCCGGGAGAGGGAGAGGGCGGAGTGGGGGCAAATCCTACACTTCTCGAATGGGAGGGCAGGGCGCCGGTGCGTGGCTCGTGGCGTGCGGGCTCGCCTGGCTCGGCGGCGTCGCGCTGCAGCTGCACGAGCGCACGCTGATGGCGCCTGTCGCGTACGTCGCGGTTGCGACGCTTGCCGCGGCCCTGATCGCGGCAGGCGCCGCGCTCCGGCGCCGTCGATTCATGATCGTCGGGACGGCGATGGGCGTCGCCGCCCTGGCGTTCTCCTGCACCGGCCTGCAGGCGGCGCTGCGCCTCTCGGCGACCTTGCCGCACGAGCTCGAAGGGCGCGACCTCGTCGCCACCGGCGTCGTCGCGAGCCTCCCGCAGCAAGGGCCGAACGGCCTGCGCTTTCGCTTCGAGCTCGATCCGGTGCCGCCGCTCGATCCGCTTGCCGCCGTGCCGCGCACGCTCGCGCTCGGCTGGTACGCGGGCTATCACGAGGACGCCGCCGCCGCCCAGCCGAGGAGCGAGCTGCGCGCCGGCCAGCGCTGGCGCTTCACGGTGCGCCTGCGCCAGCCGCATGGCAATCTCAATCCGCACGGCTTCGACTACGAGCTGATGCTCCTCGAGCAGGGCGTGCGCGCGACCGGCTACGTCCGCGACGCGCCGGCGACGCTGCTCGACAGGAGCGCCGGCCATCCGGTCGAGCGTGCGCGCCAGCGCGTGCGCGACGCGATCTACGCCCACGTCGCGGACCGTCGCGCCGCCGGAGTCCTGGCCGCGCTTGCCGTCGGCGACCAGAGCGCGATCGAGCGCGACGATTGGGATCTCTTCCGCAACGCCGGCGTCGCCCACCTGATGTCGATCAGCGGCGTCCACGTCACCATGTTCGCGTGGCTCGCCGGCCTGGCGATTGCGGCCGCCTGGCGCCGCAGCGCGCGCGCGACGCTCTGGCTCGCGACGCCCATCGCGGCGCGCTGGGGCGGCCT
>JBDTJD010000076.1:0-2970 GCA_039935975.1 Caldimonas sp. | reverse complement strand
TCTCGCCCGGCGAGGACACCCGCTACCTGCTCGCCTCGCTCGTCGTCGTCATCGTCGGCGGCATGGGCAGCGTCGTCGGCGCTGCCATCGGCGCGCTCCTCATCGGCCTGGCCGAGCAGTTCGGTCTGGCCTACGCGCCGACCTACAGCGTCGTCTTCACCTTCGTGATCATGGTCGTGGCGCTGGCGTTCAAGCCGCGCGGCCTGATGGGCCGGGCGACGTGAGCGCGGCGAAATGGCGGCGGGCGATGAACTCGCCCTCTGCGTCGGCGTTCACGGCGGCGCGCGGAGCGCAGGGCACCCGCGTCGTCCACCCGCTGCCGGTCCAAACGGGCGACCGGCCCGCGGCCGCAGCGGCGCAGGGCGAGGCGCCGGCCTGGCTGCGCGCTCTGGTGCGGCCGATCCGCTGGCGTCATGTCGTCGTCGCCGCCTTCGTGATCCTCTATCCCTTCTTCGCCACGCCTTTCTTCACCTTCCAGATCGGCGCCCAGGCGCTCGCCCTCGGCCTGATCGCGCTCTCGCTCACCTTCCTCGGCGGCTACGGCGGCATGGTCTCGCTCGCGCAGATGACCATCGCGGGCATCGCCGCCTACGTGATCGCCATCTTCGGCACCAGCAGCAACGCCGCCATCAGCCTGGGCTGGCCGTGGTGGCTCGCCCTGGTCGCCGCGCTCGTGATCGCGACCCTCCTCGCCGCGGCGATCGGCTGGCTCTCGGTGCGCACCGAAGGCATCTACACGATCATGATCACGCTCGCGGTCGGCGTCGCGTTCTTCTATCTCGCGCAGCAGAACTACACACTCTTCAACGGCTTCCAGGGCTTCAGCAAGATCGCCGCGCCGACGGTCTTCGATGTCGATCTGCGCCAGCCGACGGCGTTCTACTTCCTCGCCCTCGCCGCCTCGGTCGCGGCGTATTTCTTCGTCAAGCACCTCGTGCGAACGCCTTTCGGCGTCGCGCTGCAGGGCATCCGCGACAACCCGCGGCGCATGCTCGCCCTCGGCTTTGCCGTCACCGCCCACCGCGTCGCCGCCTATGCGGTGGCGGGATTCATCGCCGCGGTCGGCGGCGTGCTGCTCGTCTGGTACAACGGCCGGATCTCGCCCGGCACGATCGGCATCGGCGCGATGATCAACATCCTCATCATCGCCGTGCTCGGCGGCATGAAGCACCCGATCGGTGCCTTCATCGGAGCGATCGTCTTCGTGCTGCTGCAGAACTTCGCGATCGACCTGGTCGATCGCGAGCGCTTCAACCTCGTGATCGGTGGCGTCTTCCTCGCCATCGTCCTCTTTTCTCCCGACGGGCTGCTGGGCCTGTGGCAGCAGCTGCGCGCACGACTGCGCCCGGGACGGATCACCCCACCGCGGCCCAGACCGCATTCACCATGAAACAGGAGCCAGACATGAAGAGGTTTGCAAAGGGATTCGTCCGCAGCGTGATCGGCGCCGCGGCCGCGCTTGCGATCGGCGGCATCGCACAGGCGCAGGACGTGGTGAAGATCGGCCTGTTGGCGTCGCTCGAGGGTCCGTTCGCCGCCCCGGGGCAGGACGGCATGCGCGGCGCCGACCTGGCGCTCAAGCAGCACAACGGCATGGCCGGCGGCAAGAAGATCGAGTTCGTGAAGGTCTCGTCCGACGCCACCCCCGACAAGGCCGTCAACTCGACGCGCAAGGCGGTCGAACAGGACAAGGTCCAGATCATGATCGGGCCGCTCTCTGGCGACGAGGGCATCGCCGTCAAGAACTACGCCAAGACCAAGCCCGACATCACCTTCATCAACGGCTCGTCGGGCGCGCAGGGCGCGACACTGGCCGACCCGGCAGCGAACTTCTACCGCTTCAACACCGAAGGCGCGCAGTGGATGGTGGGCCTGGGCGAGCACGTGCTGGCCAAGGGCTACAAGCGCATCTACCTGGTCGCCGAGGACTACGGCTTTCCGTATTCGCAGGTCCAGGGCTTCATGGCCAGCTACTGCGCCAAGGGCGGCAAGGTGCTCGACAAGGCCTGGGTGCCGCTCGGCACGAAGGACTACTCCTCGGTGATCGCCAAGATCCCGAAGAACGTCGACGCCCTCCTCGTCGTCCTCGGCGGCTCGGACGCCGTGAACTTCCTCACCCAGTACGAGCAGGCCGGCGGCGACAAGCCGCTGATCGGCGGCTCGATCACGGTCGACCAGACGGTGCTCAACTACAAGGGCAAGCGGCGCGAGTCGCTGCTCGGCACCTCGTCCGCCGGGCCGATGGCCGACTCGATCGACACGCCGGAGTGGAAGAAATTCGTGGCCGACTACAAGGCCAGCTTCAAGGACGGCTTCCCGAGCCCGTCGCTCTTCGCCTATCTGTACTACATCAACACCAAGGCGGCGCTCGACGCCCTCGACGTGGTCAAGGGCGATCTCTCGAACGGCCAGAAGGCCTATCGAGCCGCGCTGCAAAAGACCGACTTCAAGGGCCCGGCCGGCGAGGTGAAGATCGACAGCAACCGCAATGGCGTCGGCACGACCTACATCACCGAGGTGGCCAAGGCGCCGGACGGCTCGTTCTACAACAAGGTCGTGAAGTCGGTGCCGAACATCAGCCAGACGCTGGGCCTGTCGGACGCCGAGTTCAAGAAGATGGGCATGGGTACCCGCGACGTGCCGGACTGCCGCAAGTAGTCTCGAAAGCGCAGCGACCGATGGCATCGATCACCTCGCTCAGGCCGGCCACCGCATCCCGCGGCGGGCCGGTGCCGGGCGCGATGCCGGCGAGCAGCGGCCAGCTGCTCTCCGGCGACGCGCTGACCTTGAGCGGCGTGACCCGGGCCTTCGGTGCGCTGCGCGCCGTCGACGACGTGACCTTTAGCGTCGCCGCCGGCCAGAAATACGCCATCCTCGGTTCCAACGGAGCGGGCAAGACGACGCTCTTCAACGCCATCACCGGCGACTTCCCGCCCACTTCCGGGCGGATTCATTTCTTCGGCGAGGACG
>JBDTJD010000075.1:0-3081 GCA_039935975.1 Caldimonas sp. | reverse complement strand
CCGCCAAGGGCGACGAATTCGTCGAAGTGGACGAAGCGGCGGCCTGATCCCGGGCGCCGGCTCGCCGCACGGCGAGCGGACCGAGGGGCTGCTTCAGCCCCTTTTTCACAACCCATTCGATCGCGTGCGCCCCGTCAGGGAGCGCTCCGGACAAGGAGTACAGGACGATGGCGGCAATCACCGCAAGCATGGTCGGGGCGCTGCGTGCCAAGACCGATGCACCCATGATGGAGTGCAAGAAGGCGCTCACGGAAGCCGACGGCGACATGGACCGCGCCGAGGAGATCCTGCGTGTCAAGCTCGGCAGCAAGGCCGGCAAGGCGGCGTCCCGCGTCGCTGCCGAAGGCGTGGTCGCGGCGCGTGTCGACGGCACGACGGGCGCAATGGTCGAACTGAACTGCGAGACCGATTTCGTCACCAAGAACGACTCGTTCCTCGCGCTGGCGAACTCGCTCGCAGAGCTGGTCGCGCAGAAGAACCCGGCAGACGTCGCGGCGCTTTCGGCGCTGCCGCTCAGCCAGGACGGGTTCGGCCCGACAGTCGAGGACGTGCGCACCGGGCTGATCGGCAAGATCGGCGAGAACATGTCGATTCGCCGCTTCCAGCGCTATGCCGGTGGCGGCAAGGTCGCGAGCTACCTGCACGGCACGCGCATCGGCGTGCTGGTCGAGTTCGAGGGCGACGAAACGGCCGCGAAGGACGTGGCGATGCACGTGGCGGCGATGAAGCCCAAGTCGCTCACCACCGCCGACGTCGCCCAGGAACTGATCGCCGCCGAGCGCTCGGTCGCGACCCTGCGCGCTGCCGAGGATGCCGAGAAGGCCAGGGCCGAAGGCAAGGCGGTGCAGTCTGCCGAGATCGTCGCCCGGCGCGTCGAGGGCTCGGTCGCGAAGTTCCTGAAGGAGGTCAGCCTGCACAACCAGACCTTCGTCAAGAACGACAAGCAGACCGTCGAGCAGATGCTGAAGGAGAAGGCCACCAAGGTCCACGCCTTCGCGCTTTACGTCGTCGGCGAGGGAATCGAGAAGAAGACAGGAGACTTCGCCGCCGAAGTCGCGGCACAGGTCGCCGCCGCCAAGGGAGCCTGACCCGCGCCGCGAGCCACGACAGCCGGCAGCTAGACTTCGCGATCACGACAGGGGAATCCACCGCATGGCCGCGTACAAGCGCATCCTGCTCAAGCTCTCGGGCGAGGCCCTGATGGGTGACGATGCGTACGGCATCAACCGGGCGATGATCGTGCGCATCGTGCGCGAGGTGCAGGAAGTGACTCAGCTCGGCTGCGAGGTCGCCGTCGTCATCGGCGGCGGCAACATCTTTCGCGGCGTCGCCGGCGGCGCGGTCGGCATGGACCGGGCCACCGCCGACTACATGGGCATGCTGGCGACGGTGATGAACGCCCTCGCGCTTGCCGACACCATGCGCCAGGAAGGCATCACGGCGCGGGTGATGTCGGCGATCGGCATCGAGCAGGTCGTCGAGCCTTATGTGCGGCCGAAGGCGCTGCAATATCTCGAGGAAGGAAAGGTCGTGATCTTCGCGGCCGGCACCGGGAATCCCTTCTTCACGACCGATACCGCGGCGGCGCTTCGCGGCGCCGAGATGGGTGCCCAGATCGTCCTCAAGGCGACCCGAGTCGACGGCGTCTACAACGCCGATCCTAAAAAGGACCCGAGCGCGACGCGCTACGCCCGCATCAGCTTCGACGAGGCGATCATCAGGAACCTGCAGGTGCTGGACGCGACCGCGTTTGCCCTTTGCCGGGACCAGAAGCTGCCGATCCGCGTCTTCAGCATCTTCAAGGCGGGCGCCCTCAAGCGCGTCGTCCTCGGCGAGGACGAGGGCACGCTCGTTCACGTGTAAGGACAGGCGATGACCATTGCCGAGATCAAGAAGACCGCCGAGCAGAAGATGGCTCGCTCGATCGATTCGTTCAAGGGCGAACTGCAGAAGATCCGTACCGGTCGCGCCCACCCCGGCATCCTCGACCAGGTGCATGTCGACTACTACGGCTCGCCCGTGCCGATCAGCCAGGTCGCCAACGTGACCCTGCTCGACGCGCGCACGATCAGCGTCCAGCCCTGGGAAAAGGGCATGGGGGCGAAGATCGAAAAGGCGATCCGCGAGTCGGGTCTCGGCCTGAACCCCGCGGCCCAGGGCGACCTGCTGCGTGTGCCGATGCCGGCGCTCACGGAGGAGCGTCGCAAGGACCTGACCAAGATCGTCCGGCACGCGAGCGAGGACGCCAAGATCGCGGTGCGCAACCTTCGTCGCGATGCCAACGACCACGCGAAGCGGCTCACCAAGGACAAGACGATCTCCGAGGACGAGGAGAGGCGTTCGCTGGACGAGCTGCAAAAGCTCACCGACCGCACGATCGCCGAGATCGACCGACTCACGGCGACGAAGGAAACCGAGATCATGGCGGTCTGATGGGTGAATCGGCCGAGGCCCGCTCCGCCGTGCCGCGTCATGTGGCCATCGTCATGGACGGCAACGGCCGCTGGGCCAGCAAGCGCCACATGCCGCGCTTCTTCGGCCACAAGCAGGGCGTCGACGCGCTCGTGCGCACGGTGAACGCCTGCGCCGACCGCGGCATCGAGTACCTCACCGTGTTCGCGTTCTCGTCCGAGAACTGGAAGCGGCCGAGCGAGGAGGTCTCGGGCCTGATGGGCCTCGTGCTGATCGCGGTCTCGAAATATCTGGCCAAGCTTGCCGGCGACGGCGTCCGCATCCGCATCGTCGGCGACCGCGCCATGGTGTCCGACAAGCTGCGCCAGGCCTGGCAGCAGGCCGAGGACAGCACGCGTCACAACACCCGCATCCAGCTATCGGTCGCCTTCAACTACGGCGGCCGCTGGGACATCGTCGAGGCCTGCCGGCAGGCGATCGCCGCGGGCGTGCCGGCGCACGAACTCGACGAGGCGACGCTCAACAGCTACATGGCGATCAGCTATGCGCCCGATCCGGATCTCTTCATCCGCACCGGCGGCGAGATCCGCATCAGCAACTTCCTGCTCTGGCAGGTGGCCTACTCGGAGCTCGTCTTCACGGAGTGCCTCTGGCCCGAATTCGGTGCCG
>JBDTJD010000074.1:0-6825 GCA_039935975.1 Caldimonas sp. | reverse complement strand
CGCCATCTTTCAGAGGGGCGACGGGCGCGAAGCCGGCCCACCGTCGTCCGGCACCGGCGAGCGCAGGACCTGGCCAAGGCCGAGCAAGCCCAGCGCCTCGTCGGCGATGACCTGCTCCTCGTTGGTCGGAATGACCAGCACGGCGAGACGGCTGCCCAGGGCGCCGATGCGCTCGGTGTGGGCCGCGTTCGCCGCGGCATCGAGATCGAGGCCGAGCCAGCCGAGGTGCGCGCAGATGGCCGCGCGCAGGCTCGCGTCGTGCTCGCCGATGCCGGCAGTGAAGACGACGGCGTCGATGCCGCCGGCCGTCGTGGCGAGGCGCGCGATCTCGCCGGCCGTGCGCAGGGCGAACAGATCGAGAGCCTGCCGCGCGGGCGCACCGGCCGAGCCTGGCACCGGTTCATCTGCGGCTGTCCGCTCGAGAACGCGCACGTCGGCACTGATCCCGGAGACGCCGAACAGTCCCGAGCGGTGATAGAGCAGATCCTCGACGGCCTCGACAGACAGGCGACGCTTGCCGAGCAGATAAAGGAGGACACCGGCGTCGAGCGTGCCGCAGCGCGTTCCCATCGGCAGGCCGTCGAGGGTCGAGAAGCCCATGCTGCAGTCGATGCTCCGGCCTGCGCGCATCGCGCAGGCGCTGGCACCGCTGCCGAGGTGGGCGACGACGACCCGACCGGCGGCCAGTCCGGGATGCCTTCGCGCCATCTCGCCGGCGATCCAGTGGTAGGAGAGGCCATGAAAGCCGTAGCGGCGAATTCCCTCGTCGTGCATCGCGCGCGGCAAGGCGAAACGGCGCACGAGATCGCTCTGCGTGACGTGAAAGGCGGTATCGAACGAGGCCGTCTGCGCCAGGCCGGGACGCAGGCGCCTCAGGGCGCGGATCAGGCGCAGGCCGTGCGGCTGGTGCAGCGGCGCGAGCGGCGTCAGCGCGTCGATGGCTGCCAGGCTGACGTCGTCGATGCGCACCGGCCCCTGGAACTGCAGGCCGCCGTGGACGACCCGATGGCCGGCGCCGAGGAGGTCGCCGAGATCGAAATGCTTCGACAGCTCGGCGAGCGTCGTGTCGAGCACCTGGTGCAGCTCATCGCCCGGCGACGCGGCGATCGCGATCACGCTGCGCGCCTCGCCCGCACTCAGCCGCAGCTCCAGCGGCCGACCCTGAAGGTCGATCTCGCCCCGCCCGACCTCGTGCGCGACGCCGCGATCGACCCTGAACAGGCCGATCTTGACCGACGAGGAACCGGCGTTCAGCGTGAGAAGGAAGGGATGGCTCACGCAGCAGGCCGGGACGCGCTCCGTACGAGCAACACCGGCACGGACACCTCGCGCATGATCCGCTCGGCATCGCTGCCGAGCAGCCATCGGCCGACGCCGCGCCGGCCGTGCGTGCCGACGACGACGAGTTCGGCCTTCCAATCGTTCGCCGCGTCGCACACGAATTCGCTGACCCGCCTACCCATCGATTCGAAGAGCACCGTTTCCACCTCCAGGCCCGACGCCGCCACCCTCGCCCGGGCGTCCTCGAGGATCTGCTCACCGGCCTGCCTGAGCAAGGCGATCGTGTCGGTCGGATAGGCCTCGAAGCCGACGGCGTAGCTGAACTCGTCGACCACGTTGACCAAACGCAGACGGGCTCCAGTGAGCTTGGCCAGTTTGACCGCCTCGTCCAGACCACGAATCGATGTCGGACTTCCGTCGACAGGAACGAGGATGCGCTGGTACATGAGGAATTCCTTTCAAGCGACCGGTAAAACCAGGCCACACGTTGACACCGATCCGGTTCGTCATCTTGACGAGGATCAAATCGCGCCGGCGCGAGGCGCGGGAGACTGGCGCCATGCGAGCCGATGCAAGTGCAGGAGTCTGTCGTCGTTCGATCGTGCGCGAGCTCGGCAGCCAGCGATGAGCCTGCGCAGCATCCTTCTCGTGCTGGACGACGCGCCGTCGTGCGCCGACCGCACCCGATTCGCGATCCGGCTCGCGAAGGCGCACGGCGCTCGTCTCGTCGGTCTGGCGCCGATGGGCTCCGCTGACTTCCCGATCGCGGTCGACGGCGCAGCCTCCATCTTCGAATACGCGGAGATCGCCTGGCGAGCGGTGCGGGAGCGCGCCGAGCGCGGTGCGCAGTCGTTTCGCGAGGCCTGCGAAGACGAGGCCATGGAATTCGCGGCGGTTGTCGATGAGAGCGCCCAGGTCGTGTCGATCCTGAAACACGCCCACAGCGCCGACCTTGTCGTCGTCGGGCAGGCCGACCGGGCCGCCGCGAACCCTGCGCTCGCGCGCCAGCTCGTCGAAGACGTCGTGACGACCGGGTCGCGGCCCACGCTCGTCGTGCCGGAGGCTGGGCGAATCGAGGCCTCGCCGCGCACGGCCCTGGTCGCCTGGGACGGCAGCCGTCAAGCCGATCGTGCCCTCCTTGACGCCTTGCCGCTTCTGCATCGCTGCGACGCGGTATGGCTCGAGGCCTGGTCCGAGACCGATGACGACGCGTCGTCGTTGCGTTCGCGCCTGCAAGCCGTCTGCGACTGGCTCGCTCGCCATGAAGTGCGGGCATCTCCATCTTGCGAGGGCCGGCGAGCTGGCGCCACCCTCGCCGAGACGATCCGGTCGCGTGCCGCTGAACGCGGCGCCGACCTGATCGTCACGGGCGCCTACGGTCGTTCGCGCTGGAGCGAACGCATCCTCGGCGGCACGACGCGAGGCCTGCTCGACACGATGACGGTACCCCTGCTGATGTCGCATTGACGGCGCGCCGCGCCGCCCGGCGAGAGCGAGACGATCGTCGACCTTGTGCCCATCGACCCACTTCACGGACAAGAAACATGACTCAGCTCAATGTCGGCAACGTCGACCGCGTGATCCGCATCCTGCTCGGCATGGTCCTGATCGCGCTCGCGATCCGCGGCACGATCGGCCTTTGGGGTTACGTCGGCGTTGCCCTGCTGCTGACGGGCGGCGTCGCCTTCTGCCCCCTGTACGCGCTGCTCGGATTTCGGACCACGTCTCGCTGAACGCCGACGGCGC
The DNA here is from genome assembly GCA_039935975.1 of Caldimonas sp. GTDB lineage: Bacteria > Pseudomonadota > Gammaproteobacteria > Burkholderiales > Burkholderiaceae_C > Schlegelella_A. The sequence goes on along the minus strand of JBDTJD010000074.1, from coordinate 3,798 downwards.
CCGCTCCCGAACCCGTCGTCCGTGTCCCGCGGGCCTTACTGAAGCATCGGGGCGGGCGCCAGGCACCTCTGGACGAAGCAGGACAAGGCGCCGACGTCGGGAATGCGCAGGTCCCGCCGTCCCTTCTCCGCGAAGGAGATGACCTTGTCGCGCGCCAGCCTGGACATCGCCCGACTGACGGTCTCCAGCGTCATGCCAAGGTAGTTGCCGATCTCGGCGCGTGTCATGCGCAGGGTGATCTCGTCGTTTCGCAAGCCGCGCTTGGAGAGCGCATCGGCCCAGCGGCGAAGGAATTCGGCGACGCGCGCATCGGCCGGCAGGGTGCAGACCGCCATCAGCGACTCGCGATCCCGGCCGATCTCGCCGCTCATCGCTTCGTGCAGCACGGCCAGGAGGCCCGGGTGCGCGACGCTGGCCGCGATCAGCTTGTCGTAGCCGATCACCCACACCTCGCCGATGTCCATGGCGACGGCGTCGCATCCGTAGGCCCCGGAGGCGATCCCGTCGAAGCCCAGCCAGTCGCCGCGCAGCTTCAGGCTGACGACCTGTTGCCGGCCGTCTTCCAGCAGGCTCACGAGCTTGCAGAAGCCCGAGTTCAGCACGTAGAGATCACCGAAGGCGTCGCCGGCCCGGTAGATCACGTCGCCTGCGTGCACGACGCGCCGTTGTGGCGCGAGCCGCTCGCTCAGCAGCCTCAGCGTGTCGGCGAAGCGTTCGCTGGCGGCCTGGTTCGCGCTCGACGCGCCCGCCGAGCCGGTGGCGCGATGACGCGCGTGGGTTCCGTCGATGCCGGTAAGGCGAATTTCGGTAGAGGTCACACGATCTCCTGATGCGGTCGGCAAGAACCGAATCCTAGAAATCGAGGGACAACCGCGTGCCAACGGCGCGCATCGATCGGTAGCAGTGTGTAAACGGTTCGTGTCACGGGTGTCACACAGCGCCTGGCGTCGCGATCGGCGATGAGCACCAGGGTCGCGGACGATCGCCGAGGACAGCGAAAAGCAGTCCTCGGAGTCATCGACGGATTCAAACGACGCCCCACGTTGATACCTGTGCCGTTTCGCTATACAGTCAGCACGTGATTCGAACGTTTGCTCACAAAGGCCTCGAAGCGCTTTCCCGCAATGGCAGTAAGGCAGGTGTTCAACCCGCCCACGCTTCCCGGTTGAGGAGGCAGCTCGCGCAACTTGATGCCGCCACAGGCCCTCAGGACATGGCCCTGCCCGGCTGGGGACTTCACCCACTCAAGGGCGAGCTTGCCGGCCACTGGTCGATCTGGGTGAACGGCAACTGGCGGATGACGTTTCGATTCGAGGGCACCGACGCGGTGCTGGTGGACTACCGCGACTACCACTGAAGGATTTCAATGAGCAACATGCACAACCCTCCCCACCCCGGTGAAACCCTCCGCGACGACGTACTCCCGGCCTTGGGGCTGACCGTGACCGACGCGGCAGCGCAACTCGGCGTGACGCGGGCCGCGCTGTCGAGGGTACTGAACGGCAAGGCGGCAATTTCGCCCGAGATGGCGTTGCGTCTGGAACGCTGGCTAGGTGTCGACCATGGTGGTCGAGCGACTGTCTGGCTGGCGATGCAGTCGGCCTGCGACCTGTGGGTTGCCGAGCGCACTGCGAAGGCAGTGCTGAAGAAGATCAAGCCGGTGAAGATGGAGCCGGCTTGACGACCAATCCAGCTCCCTCGCGCGCAGCCTGCGTCGGCGCGCTGCTTCAGCGCGTCAACGCCGACGGCCTCGCCAACGTGAGCATCGTCCAGCACGACGCCGTCGAGGTGCTCGAATCATGATCGCGCCGCTGTCGCTGGCCGCCATCCACGTCTTCTGCCCCGACCCGTGGCACAAGAAGCGGCATCGCAAGCGCCGGCTGATCCAGCCCGCGTTCGCCGCCCTGCTGGCGAGCCGCCTCGCTCCCGGCGCGACGCTGCACTGCGCGACCGACTGCGAGCCCCATGCCGAGCAGATGCTCCAGGCCTTTTCGTTAGCCACGGGCCAGCGATAGTGGGCCCCACGATCGGAGTGGACGACGGGCCGGGGTTTGCTGTCACCAACCGACTCGACAGCTGCATCTAACATGGTGTTCACAAGCTCGGCGTCAGGACGCGTATCAATGGTCCAGTTGACGATCAGCCCGTCGAAGTAGTCGATCATCGGCGACAGATGCAGTGGTCCGCACCGCCAAGTGGGCAGGGCGAAGTCGGTGCTGACAGTCAGCGGCTCCGGGACGTCTTTGACCTTGCAGACGGTGGTTTGCTTGGCGCAGAATGGCCACGGCCGGTGTGGCGACGAGATCCATCGTGCCAACAACAAGCCAGGAGACAAACCATGAATCCGATTGATCGAAACACAGGCGTAGCCCACGTCCCGCAGTGGCGGCGTCGCACGTTCTTCGGGCTGGGTCTGCTCCTCACCGCGGCCATCTCTCTGCCCGCTGTCAGCCGCGCCCACGGCGACGACGGTGATCGCGACGGTCAGCGTGGCACCCACTGGGTCGGCACCTGGACGGCCAGCCCGCAGGCGCCCGAGCCGCCCATCATCCTGGCCACCCCTGGCCAATTCGACAACCAGACGATCCGTCAGATCGTCCACATCAGCGTGGGCGGCTCGCGCATGCGGGTGCGCTTGTCCAATGAATACGGTCGCACCCCGCTGGTGGTGGGCTCGGCGCACATCGCGCGCCAACTGGCCGGCAATGGCGCCACCATCATGCCCGGCACCGACCGCGCGCTCACCTTCGGCGGCCGCACTGGAGTGACCATCCCGGCCGGAGCCCCCGTGCTCAGTGACCCGGTCGAGCTGGACGCCCCGGCGTTGAGTAACTTGGCCATCAGCATCCACCTGCCCAATCCGACGACGGTCGGCACCTTCCATTCCCTGGGCGTGCAAACCACCTATGTGTCTTCGCAGGGAGACTTCACCGCTGCCAGTACGCTGCCCACGGCGAGCACGACGACGTCATGGTTCTTCCTCTCGGGCGTGACCGTGGCCACACGGCGACCGCCCGCGGCCATCGTGGCGCTGGGCGACTCCATCACCGACGGCTACGCCTCCACCGTGGACGCCAACCGGCGCTGGCCCAACCTGCTGGCCGCGCGGCTGCAGGCCACGCCCAGATTCCGTCAGGTGGCCGTGATGGACCAGGGCATCAGCGGGAACCGGACTCTGCACGACCTGATCGGTCCGAATGCCTTGGCCCGTTTCGATCGTGACGTGCTGGTGGCGCCGGGGGCCAAGTGGGTGGTGCTGCTGGAGGGCATCAACAACATCGGCATTCCGGGCACCTTTGGTCTGTCACAGGAGGTGGTCAGCGCGGACGACATCATCTTCGGCTACCGCCAGCTCATCGACCGAGCGCATGAACAAGGGCTGAAGATCTACGGCGGCACCCTCACGCCCTTCGAGAACACGACCATTCCGGGCTACTACACACCTGCGGGCGAAGTCAAACGCCAGGCAGTCAACCAGTGGATCCGCACCAGCGGTGCTTTCGACGCCGTCATCGACTTCGACAAGGCCATCCGCGACCCCGCCCACCCAACCCGCATGCTGCCTCTCTACGACAGCGGGGACCACCTTCACCCCAATGACGCTGGCTACTATGCGATGGCCAACTTTATCGACCTTGGCTTGTTTGACAGCGACTGAGGCTTTGGGCGGTTTGCTCAAAATGGGCCGCTTCGCCGGCGGGCGGCTTTGGGGTCAGTGGCATAACCTGACCTAGCCGCTCGCCGACCGTCGTCCGTGGCCGGTGGAGACTGCTCGACCCCGAGCAGACCACGTTGCAC
>JBDTJD010000073.1:0-4506 GCA_039935975.1 Caldimonas sp. | reverse complement strand
GCGCATCGTCGCCGGCGAGGTGCCGGACTCGCTCAAGAACAAGCGCGTTCTGGTGCTCGACATGGCCTTGCTGCTGGCCGGCGCCAAGTTCCGTGGCGAGTTCGAGGAGCGGCTGAAGAGCGTGCTGAAGGAAGTGGCGGCCGACGAAGGCCAGACCATCGTCTTCATCGACGAGCTGCACACCATGGTCGGTGCCGGCAAGGCCGAAGGCGCCATCGACGCCGGCAACATGCTCAAGCCGGCGCTGGCGCGCGGCGAGCTGCACTGCATCGGCGCAACCACTCTCGACGAGTACCGCAAGTACATCGAGAAAGACGCCGCGCTGGAACGGCGCTTCCAGAAGATCCTCGTCGGCGAGCCGACGGTCGAGGCGACCATCGCGATCCTGCGCGGGCTGAAAGAGAAGTACGCCGTGCACCACGGCGTCGAGATCACCGACCCGGCGATCGTCGCCGCGGCCGAACTGAGCCAGCGCTACATCACCGACCGTTTCCTGCCCGACAAGGCGATCGACCTGATCGACGAGGCGGCGTCGCGCGTGCGCATCGAGATCGACTCCAAGCCCGAGGCGATGGACAAGCTCGACCGTCGGCTGATCCAGTTGCAGATCGAGCGCGCCGCGGTGACGCGCGAGAAAGACGAAGCCTCGCAGCGCCGACTCGGCCTGCTCGAGGAAGAAATCGGACGCGTGCAGCGCGAAGCCGCCGACCTCGAAGAGATCTGGAAGGCCGAGAAAGCCGCCGCGCAGGGCTCGGCGCACCTGATGGAAGAGATCGACAAGATCCGCTTCCAGATCGAGGAATGGAAGCGCAAGGGCGACTTCAACAAGGTCGCCGAGTTGCAGTACGGCAAGCTGCCCGATCTCGAGAAGAAGCTGCACGACGCACAAGCCAAGGAAGCCAAGAAGGGCGCGACCAAGGGTGCGAAGCCGCAGCTGCTGCGCACCAGCGTGGGCGCCGAAGAGATCGCCGAGGTGGTCGCGCGCGCGACCGGCATCCCGGTGAGCAAACTGATGCAGGGCGACCGCGAGAAGCTGCTGCAGATGGAGGCCAGGCTGCACGAGCGCGTGATCGGTCAGGACGAAGCGATCACGGCTGTGGCCAACGCGATCCGTCGTTCACGTTCGGGCCTTTCCGACCCGAACCGTCCGACGGGCTCGTTCCTGTTCCTCGGTCCCACCGGTGTCGGCAAGACCGAGCTGTGCAAGGCGCTCGCCGGCTTCCTGTTCGACAGCGAAGACCACCTGATCCGCCTCGACATGAGCGAGTTCATGGAGAAGCATTCGGTCGCCAGGATGATCGGTGCGCCGCCAGGCTATGTCGGCTACGACGAAGGCGGCTACCTGACCGAGGCGGTCCGGCGCAAGCCCTACAGCGTGCTCCTGCTCGACGAGGTCGAAAAGGCCCATCCCGATGTCTTCAACGTGCTGTTGCAGGTGCTCGACGATGGTCGTCTCACCGATGGCCAGGGGCGAACCGTCGACTTCAAGAACACGGTCATCGTCATGACTTCGAACCTCGGCTCGCAGCAGATCATGCAGATGGTCGGGCAAAGCCCGCAGGCGATCCACGCAGCGGTCTGGACCGAGTTGAAGCAGCATTTCCGGCCCGAGTTCCTGAACCGGATCGACGAGACGGTGGTCTTCCATGCGCTCGACCAGAAGAACATCCAGGCGATCGCCAAGATCCAGCTGCGGGTGCTCGAAGAGAGGCTCGAGAAGATGGACATGAAGCTAGAGGTTTCACCGCGCGCGCTGGAGCAGCTCGCCAAGGCCGGCTTCGACCCCGTGTTCGGCGCGCGACCGCTGAAGCGGGCGATCCAGAGGGATCTCGAGAATCCGGTGGCGCGGCTGATCCTGGAAGGGCGCTTCGGCCCGAAGGACGTTATCCCGGTCGACTTCGAGGACGGCCGCTTCGTCTTCGAGCGCGTCGTCCACTGAGCGCGCGCGGCTGCGGCCGCGTGCCGATCAGGCGGCCTGGGGTTCCTCGAAGATCGAGTCCATCCGCAGCACCTGAAGGCGTGCCAGCGTCAGGTTGGCGCTGGCCTTGTCGAGGACGGCGTGCATCGCCAGGCCCGGATTCTTCGGCACGCCGCGCAGCAGAAGGTGGTGCGAGGAGAGCGTGATCGCGACTTCCGGCAAGGCGTGCCCGAAGCCGAGCCCGCGGCTCGCCGCCATGGTCGCCGCGATCAGCGCGCTGCCGTGGGACGACAGCTCGGCCGAGCCGGGATTCGCGCCCGCATGCGCGACCGGGCGCCCGCTCTGCACCTCGAACACGCAGCAGCTGATCACTCCGTTCAGCTCGCTCAGCTGCTTGACGTAGCGCTCGATCAGCGTCGACGGCATCGTCGCGGCGAGGGTCGGCGGGTTGATGGCCGGCATCGGCCGCATCGTCAGCACCGCTGGCGAACGGGCCTCTTCCATGGGCAGCGTGTCGCCGGAAGGCAGGCCGGTCGCGAGCGGCGCTCGCTTTGGCTGATACGCGGCGGGCTTGAAGGCGCCGAGCTCCGGCACCTCGCGGCCGTCGGCCGGGAGCTGCTCGCGCAGACGGCTCCAGGTGCCGGTGATGAATCCCCAGGCGTCGGCGGGGCGGGCGACCTGCGGCGTCGTCCGCACGGCAACGCCGGTGCCGCGGCCGAGGTCGAGTCCGTGCGAGACGAGCGTGCTGGCCGAGGCGAGCGGAAGGAGAAGCAGGTTCCGGTTCGGCCACGGGCCGGTGACGATGTCGTCGTGCAGCGGTTTCAGCGCGGTGCCGATTGCGTGGCTCGGCAACTCGCCGACCATGATCACGCCGAGGCGGCTGTAGGCGAGCAGGATCCGGGCAATGGCCTGGCGCGAGGCTGTGTCGGCGTCGGCCTCGGTCGTGTAGAGGCGCAGGAGCTGGTTGTCGGCGGTCGGCAGCTCGACGAATTCCAGTGTCGCCAGCGCCGTTCCGTAGCCCTGGCGACGCACGACGAGCCGTTGAACCGCCCGTCCGCTGGCCGCTGCGATGCCTGTGAGGAGCTTGCGCGAGGAGGACGTTGCCAGGTCGTGGACGGCGATGAAGTTCGGCTGCAGGTGCTCGAACTGCTGCTGCAGGGCTTCTGCCGGGGCGCAGGAGACGAAGAGCTCGCGCTCGTTGCCGCCGATCTGCCGGCCGACCTCTTCCTTCTCGGCCGCCAGGTAGTCGTTCTCGTCTTCGAGGAGCTGGGTGGCCAGTGCGGTCTGGGCGCGCGTGGCGGCCCAGGCGTCGGGCGACTCGAGGCCGTTGCGACCGCGGCCGGACGATCGCACGGAGTCGGACGACGGTCCCTGCGGCACGCGCCATTCGCCTTGTCCCGACGACTGGCGTGCCTGGACCCGCGTCGCCTGCCACTCGTCGAGTTCGTCCTTGGAGGCGGTTTCCGCACGAGTCGCGGGCCATTCCTCCGGGCCCGGTGACGGCGACGGTCTCGGGCCGATCGAGTCGTCCCGTGCATGCTTGTCGCCGCCGCTCGAATTGCTCATCTGAACCCGTTCTGCCGAGAAACTGGGGCAAGGGAGACCGGCCGGCCTGCCGCCGAATAGCGGCACGCAAACCGAGCGCTCACAGTGTAATGCGACGCCATGCGCGTCGTTCCATCAAACAGATGATGCGCAACCGCCGCGCCCGTGGGGGATTACCGCTTCCCGACACCGGTGCGGACGAAGCGGACCCACCGCCATCGACCAGCGCACCCTCCGCCAGGGGCGAGGTATACTTGTGGGCTTTACCTTGCCGCTTCGGGCTTTGACGTGTCCCGAGCGAGCGACCCCCCGGTCGATCGATGCGGCTTCCTTCCAGGAATCCACGAGGAGATCTCATGCGTCACTATGAAATCGTGCTGCTGATCCATCCCGATCAGAGCGAACAGGTTCCGGCCATGCTGGAGCGCTACAAGACCACCGTCACCGCGGGTGGCGGCAAGGTGCACCGGGTCGAGGACTGGGGTCGTCGCCAGATGGCGTACATGATCCAGAAGCTCGCCAAGGCGCACTACCTGTGCATCAACATCGAGTGCGACATCAAGGTCCTGAACGAGCTCGAGACCGGGTTCCGCTTCAACGACGCCGTCCTTCGCCACCTGACGGTCCTGAAGGATCACGCCGAGACCACGCCGTCGGTGATGATGAAGTCGGTCGACCGCGAAGAGTCCCGGCGCGCCCCCCAGGAAGCGTCAGCCTGACGAACCGTCTCGTGCTGACGGCGCGGATCGTCGAGCGCGCTGCGCTCAGGTTCACGCCCGCAGGGCTGCCGGCAATCGACGTCAGCCTGAAGCACGAATCGGAACCGCTCCAGCTCGGTGTCGTTCGCAAGATCGCTTTCGAGGTTCGCGCCCGCGCCGTGGGCGCCATCACCGACAAGATCATGGCAGCCGAACTGGGCACCGATCACGAATTCGAAGGCTTCCTCGGCGCGCAACGAAACGGTCGCGGAATCGTCTTTCACATCCAGTCCATCGCATTGAAGTAGAGAGGTCATCACATGCCCCCGCCCCGCGGTAAAGGTC
>JBDTJD010000072.1:0-12850 GCA_039935975.1 Caldimonas sp. | reverse complement strand
TAGAGCAGCATCGACATCCAGGCCGCCGGGACGTGGAGGAAGATGATCCGGTAGGCATCGCCCTGGGTCGCATCGGTCGGCGCGCGCAGCATGCCGAGGTAGAGGCCGATAGCAGCGAGGATGACCGCCACGGCCGTGAACCACGGCACCAGCTTGCCGGCGAGCGGATAGAACGCGGCCGGCGAGGCGAACCGGAACAGGGGAATCGATCGGATCATGGCCGGTTGCTCACTCGGTCGCGATGCGCAGCGCTGCCGCCGTCGCCGGCGGCGCGAGCAGCGCCATGAAGATCAGGACGGCGCCGAGCAGCGAGAAGTGGCCGCGCGCCGAGACGCCCGCATCGATCGCCGTCACCGCGCCAGCGCCGAAGATGATCACCGGGATGCAGAGCGGCACGATGATCAGGATCAGCAGCACCGCCGCGCTGCGCAGGCCCAGCGTCAGCGCCGCACCGAGGCCGCCGAGCAGGCTCAGCACGGGCGTTCCCAGCAGGAGGCTTGCGACCAGCGCGCCAATGCTCGCCGGCGCCATGTCGAAGAGCAGGCCGAAGACCGGCGCGGCCACGACGAGCGGCAAGCCGGTGACGAGCCAGTGCGAGATCGCCTTGGCGGCGACGATGGCCAGGCGGGCGTCGGGCACAAGCAGCATCTGCTCGAGCGAGCCGTCGGCGTGATCGCCGGCGTAGAGCTGGGTCACCGACAGCATCGCGGCGAGCAACGCCGCGACCCAGACGACGCCCGGCGCGATCTGGCGCAGCATCTGCGGCTCGGGGCCGACGCCGAGCGGGAACAGGCTCACCGCGACCGTGAAGAAGGCGAGCGGCAGCAAGGCGTCGACAGGCCGCCGCGCAGCCAAGCGCAGATCGCGGCCGACGAGCGCCACGAGAACGCTCATGCAAATGCGGGCTCATGCAGCTGCACGACGACGGGAACGGGATCGGCGATCGGCACCGGCAGATGGCTCGTGAGGACGATGCTGCCGCCGCGCCGGGCGTGCCCTGCGATCAGGGCTGCGAGCACCTCGACGCCGTCGGCATCGAGCGCGTCGAAGGGCTCGTCGAGAAGCCACGGCAGCGGCTCGCGCTGCGCGGCCAGGCGGGCCAGTGCGACGCGGCGGCGCTGGCCCTGCGACAGGGTGCGGACGAAGGCGTTGCGGCGACTGGCGAGGCCGAAGCGCTCGAGGGCTGCATCGACGCCCGCGTCGTCGATCGCCGCGCCGCCGAGGTCGAGCAGGAAGCGCAGCGACTCGCGCACCGTCAGCTCGTCCTTGAGGGCGTTGGCGTGGGCGAGATAGACCGGGCGAGGCGATTCGCCTTCGCCTCCCTGCCAGGCGAATCGCCCCGCGGACGGTGCGGCGAGGCCGGCCAGCGTGCGCAGCAGCGTCGTCTTGCCCTGACCGTTGGCGCCGCGCAGCCACACGATCGCGCCGGCGGCGACGTCGAAGCTGACCGGCGCGAACAGGACGCGCTCGCCGCGGCTGCAGGCGAGCTCGCTCACGGCAAGCGTCATCGCTGCCCGCGGTTGCACCGGAAACCCTGCTCGCTGCTCGCCCATCGATCGATACGACCTGTCGGCCCGTGTCGGGCCGCTGCAGATTGTCGCGGAAGGCGCTGCCGCGCCGCGTAGCGGGTTGTGAACGGGAGTACACCGGCGCTGGCAGCGCGAATCGTGCCGTATTGCCGTTTCCGCGGCCTCAGCCCGTCGGGCCGCCGGCCTCGAAATAGCGCTGCGCCGTGAACGCGATCGTCGCGACGGTGATCGACGCCCCGGTCGCCAGCGCGAGGGCCACGGCGACCAGCGTCGTCCACGGGGCCCGCGAGCGGCGCGGCGCGGCGCCGAACTTCGCCGCCCAGCGCTCGTCGCTCGTCAGGCCATAGACGATCGCGACGAGCATCGTCCCGGCGAGCATCGCGCCGAGCAGCGGCACGAGCAGGCCGCCGAGGGCGTCGTCGACGCCCCACTCGCGCATGCGCCAGAAGCCGTAGGCGCCGGCCAGCGTCGGCCAGGGGAAGAGCCACGCCCACGGATCGCGAACGCCATGGAGATAGAACCGGTGCAGGCCCAGGCCGCCGCCGAGAAAGGCCAGCCAGGTCGCGACGGCCCTGGACGGCAGGCGGCTGCTGCGCACGGTCGAGTTCATGGCGGGGTCGACGCCCCGAAGCCGAGGCTTCGCTGCATGAAGACGACGTCGAGCCAGCGGTCGAATTTCCAGCCCACGGCGCGGGTGGTGCCGACATGTTCGAAGCCGAGCGCGCGATGCAGGGCGATGGAGCCGGCAGGGGCCGCGCCGCCGATCACCGCGAGCATCTGACGCGCGCCAGTGCCCTCGCAGCGCGCGATCAGTTCGGTGAGCAGAAGCCGGCCGAGGCCGCGGCCGCCGAGGCCTTCGGCGAGATAGACCGAGTCCTCGAGGCAGTACCGGTAGCCCGGGCGCGGCCGGAACTGGTTCGCCGAGGCAAAGCCGATGACCTGGCTCTCCCGCTCCAGCACGAGCCAGGGCAGCCCCTTGGCGAGGACGTCGTCGCGGCGCCGTCCCATCTCGCCTTCGTCGGGCGGGTCGGCCTCGAAGGTGCCGGAGCCGTGGCGAACATGCCAGCCGTAGATTGCCGAAACGGCGGGGACGTCGGCGGCGGTGCTGGGACGAACGAGGAAGCGGCTCATGCGAGGGACGCGGTGCTGTGGTTCGAGAAGCTTATAATGCTGGGTTTTTCGCGGCACTTGCCTCGAAGCTCCAAGGATAAATCACCATGGTCGTCATCAGGCTGGCACGCGGCGGCGCGAAGAAGCGCCCCTTCTTCAACATCGTCGTTGCGGATTCGCGCCTGCGCCGCGACGGTCGCTTCATCGAGCGCGTCGGGTTCTACAACCCGGTCGCGTCGGGTGCCGAGCAGCCGCTGCGCGTCGCCTTCGATCGCGTCGAGCACTGGACCGGTCACGGCGCCCAGATGTCGCCGACGGTCAGGCGACTGGTCGAGCAGGCCAAGTCCGCGGCCTGAGGCCGACGGCGCGAACGGGCGCCCACGCGCCGTGGCCGCCGAGCCGTCCGCCGACTGGCCCGCCGACGCGCTGGAGGTCGGACGCATCGGCGAGGCCTGGGGTCTGCAGGGCGGATTTCGCGTCCTGCCCTACGCCGACCCGCCCGACGCATTGAGCGCGGCCCGGCGCTGGCACCTTCAGGCGCCGCTCGACCGGGTCCACGTCGTCGCCCACGCGGCTGCCTTGCCGCCTCTGCTGCGGACCCCGAAGCTGCGCTTGCAGGGCGACGGCTATGTCGCCACGTCGCCCGACGTGGCCGACCGCACCGCCGCCGAGGCGCTGCGCGGTGCCCGGATCTTCGTGCCGCGCTCGGGCTTCCCCGCGGTCGGCGTCGACGAGTACTACTGGGCCGACCTGATCGGTCTGGCGGTCCGCAATCGCGACGACGTCGTCCTCGGGGAAGTCGTCGGGTTGATGGACACCGGCGCGCAGAGCGTGCTGCGGGTCCAGCCGGGCGAATCCGGTGCCGCCGAACGGCTGATTCCTTTCGTTGCGGCCTTCGTCGACAGCGTCGACCTGTCGGCCGGGCGGATCGTCGTCGACTGGGGCCTCGATTACTAGGCCAGGCACGATGCGGATCGACGTCATCACGCTCTTCCCCGAGCTTTTCTCGGCCCACCTCGTCCATGGCGTGACGCGCCGCGCCTTCACGCCCGACCGGGTCGACGTCCACCTCTGGCCGCTGCGCGAGTACGGCGACCTTCCCCATGCGCGCGTCGACGACCGGCCGTACGGTGGCGGCCCGGGAATGGTCCTGCTCGTCGAGCCGCTCGAGCGTGTGCTTGCGGCCGTGCGCGCTGCACGGTCGGAAGCATCGCCCGCGCCCCTCATCAACTTCTCCCCGGCCGGAACGCCCTTGCGCCAGTCCGCGGTCGTCGACTTCGCCGCGGGTGCCGGCGCGATCCTGCTGTGCGCCCGGTACGAGGGCGTCGACCAGCGCTTCATCGACGCCCATGTCGACCTCGAGATCAGCGTCGGCGACTACGTGCTTTCGGGAGGCGAGCTGCCGGCGCTGCTGCTCCTCGACGCGATCGCCCGCCTCCAGCCCGGCGTGCTCGGCGATGCACGCTCGCACGAGCAGGACAGCTTCTCCGCCGGCCTCCTCGACTTTCCCCACTACAGCCGTCCCGAACGGCTGACGGGCGACCCGACGCGGGCGGTTCCCGACGTGCTCCTTTCGGGCCATCACGGCGCGATCGACGCCTGGCGCCGCCAGCAGTCCCTGGCGCTGACGTCGGCGCGCCGGCCCGACCTCCTCGCCGCCGCCCGCGCGCAGGGCCGCCTCGACGCGACCGACGAAGCCTTCCTGGCCCGGCCGCCGGGCCGCCGGCTATAATCGAAGGCTTTTCGATCCTCTGGCGCGCGGGGCCTCGAGCTCCATCCAAAACCGTCGAGCCGATCCTGTCGGCCGACGTCTCCTTCCAAACAGCGCGCGAACGATCCCCAGGAGCCCCACCGTGGACTTGATCCAGACCCTCGAGCACGAAGAGATCGCTCGCCTCGCCCGCCCGATTCCGAGCTTCGCTCCGGGCGACACCGTGATCGTCAGCGTCAACGTCGTCGAGGGCACGCGCAAGCGCCTGCAGGCGTTCGAAGGCGTGGTCATCGCCAAGCGCAATCGCAGCCTCAATTCGAGCTTCATCGTTCGCAAGATCTCGAGCGGCGAAGGCGTGGAGCGCACGTTCCAGACCTACAGCCCGCTGATCGCCTCGATCGAGGTGAAGCGGCGCGGCGACGTTCGCCGTGCCAAGCTCTACTACCTGCGCGAGCGCTCGGGCAAGTCGGCACGCATCAAAGAGAAGCTGGCTTGACGTCGCCGGCCCGGTGACCCCGTGACATCGGGGGCCGGCAAGGGAGGCCTGCTCTTCGATCCGGAGAGCCTGCCCGTGCTCGGCGTCGACGATCACCTGCCCGCGATATTGCCGGAGAGCTTCTCGCCGGCAGCCATCCGACTGCGCTTTCTGGCGCCGCCGTCGTGGGAGCCCGAGATCAAGATCGAGCGCCGCTTCGTCGAGCGCGAGCCGGCGGATGCCTCGGTGCTGGTTCCGCTCGTCGTGCGCGACGAGGTCGTGGTGATCTTCACTCAGCGCACCGACCACCTCGCCGATCATCCGGGCCAGATCAGCTTTCCCGGCGGCCGGGCCGAGCCCGGAGATGCCGACGCGGTCGCCACCGCGCTGCGCGAAGCGCACGAGGAGATCGGCCTCGAGGCTTTCGAGGTCGAGGTGCTCGGCAGCCTGCCGACCTACACGACGGGGACCGGCTTCGTCGTCACGCCCGTCGTCGGTCTCGTCGCGGCGAAGGCGTCGCTGCGTCCCGACCCGATGGAAGTCGCCGAGGTGTTCGAGGTGCCGCTGTCCTGGTTGATGAATCCGGCGAACCATCAGCGCCACGCCGTCGACATCGCCGGCACGCCACGCGAGTTCATCTCCATTCCCTGGCCCGGCAGCGACGCGAACGGCGAACCGCGACGCTATTTCATCTGGGGTGCGACCGCGGCGATGCTGCGAAACCTCTACCGCTTCCTCGCCGCCTGAGCGCCGGCCCCCGGGAGGGCGGCCGCTATGATCGACCGCGATGAGTTTCTTCGCCGTCCTGCTGGCGCTCCTGCTCGAGCAGGTGAAGCCGCTGCCGCGCGGCAATCTCGTCCACCACGCGCTCACCGACTGGATCGGCGGGACCGCTCGCAACTTCGATGCCGGCAAGCAAAGCCATGCCTGGGTCGTGTGGTCCATCACCGTCCTGGTTCCGGCGGCCGTATGCGCGGCGGTCTACATCGGGCTGGCCCACGTCCACACGCTGCTGGGCCTCGCGTTCGACGTCGCCGTGCTCTATCTGACCCTCGGCTTTCGCCAGTTCAGCCACTACTTCACCGACATCCGCAACGCCCTCGACCAGGGTGACGAGCACGAGGCGCGCCGCCTGATGGCCGAATGGCGCCACCTCGACGCGAGCGACCTGCCCGCGACCGAGTTCCTGCGCCACGTGATCGAGCACTCGCTGCTGGCCGCGCACCGCCATGTGTTCGGTGTCTTCTTCTGGTTCGTGCTGTTCTCGACGTTCGGGCTGGGTCCTGCAGGCGCCGTGCTCTATCGCCTCGCCGAGTTCGTGAGCCGCTACTGGTCGTTTCGCGTCGGCGACGCGGGCCTCGCGGTCAACGAGAACCTGCTGGCGCTGTCGCAGCGCCTGTTCCAGCTTCTCGACCATGTTCCGGCCCGGCTCACGGCGTCCGGCTTCGCCGTGATGGGCAACTTCGAGGAGGCGGTGAACTGCTGGCGCCGCGACGCCTCGCTCTGGCGCTACGACAACGAGGGCGTGATCCTCGCGGCCGCGGCCGGCGCCGTCGGCGTGCAGCTCGGGGGTGGCTCGGCGCCGGGCCTGACTCCCGATCGCGCCAAGACCTTCGAGGCCGGCGCGCCGCCCGAATCGGGTGCCGCCGAAGGATCGACGCCGGGCGCACCGCCCGAGCTTGGCCACCTGCGCAGCATCGTCGCCCTCGTCTGGCGCTCGGTCGTGCTCTGGATGTTCCTGCTCGCGCTGCTCTCGCTCGCCAACCTGATCGGCTAGCGCCCGCGCTTCAGCTGCGCAAGTCCATCCCGGCGCGGGCGGGCGTCGTCAGTTCAGCTCGTCGACGATCTCGCGATAGATGCGATAGCGCGACTCCGCGATTTCGCCGCGCTCCAGGGCTGCACGCACGCCGCAAGCCGGCTCGTGCAGATGGCTGCAGTTGTAGAAGCGGCACTCGTTCGCGTGAACGCCGATGTCGGGCATCAGCGTCGCGATGCGTGCGGCATCGACGTGATGCAGGCCGAACTCCTGGAAGCCGGGCGAGTCGATCAGCGCGCTGGCGCGGGTCGCGTCGAGCCAGTACCACTGGGTCGACGTCGTCGTGTGACGTCCGGTGTTGAGCGCCTGCGAGATCTCGCCGATCTGCGCCTTCGCGTCGGCGACCATGAGGTTGACCAGCGTGCTCTTGCCCGCTCCGCTCGGGCCGAGGACGAGTGTGGCCCGACCGTCGAGCAGTGGAGCGAGGCGCGAGCGCGCATCGTCGGGCGCTCGCTTGAGCGCCATGTCGAGCACCTCGACTCCCATCTTCGCGTAGGGTTCGAGTCGCTCGCGGGCGACGGCGAACGCGGGCAGATCCCGCTTGTTGAGCACGATCCGCGCCGGGATCGCGGCTTCGTTCGCGGCGATCAGCGCCCGCGCGAGCTGCGACTCGCTGAACACCGGCTCGGCCGCGACGACGACGAGGAGCTGGTCGATGTTGGCGGCGAACGCCTTGGTCTTGAAGTCGTCCTGGCGATAGAGCAGGTTGGTGCGCGGCAGGACGCGCTCGATCACGCCCTCGTCGCCCGACGCCTGCCACTCGACCCGATCGCCGACGACGGCATCGCTCTTCTTGCCGCGGGTGTGGCAGAGGATTCGCGCCCCGTCGGCCGCCTCGACGACGAGGCGTCGGCCGTGGCCCGAGACGACTCGCCCCGGCGCTTCAGCCGACAAAGGCGACGAGGGCATCGGCCTTCGCGGCGCAGATGAAGTCGTTCATCGAGATGCCACCGGCCGAGTGGGTCGAGAAGCGCACGACACACCGGTCGAACTGGACGCGCAGGTCGGGATGATGGTCCTCGACGTGGCACATCCAGGCAAGCGCGTCGACGAAGGCGACGGTCTCGAGCCAGCCCTTGAAGGAGAAGGTCTTCTCGATGGCGCCGTCTGCCAGGCGCCAGCTGCTCATCTGCGCGAGGTGGTCGTGTACTGACTGGTCGCTCAGCCCGGTCGCCCGCGCCTGGCACTTCTGCTCGAGAAAATTGGTCATGAGGTCGCCCCGTGGAGGTGGGTCGCGAGCGCCGCGAGGCGCTCGACGGCCGGAGGATGCGAATAGTAGAAGCGTGCGTAGACCGGATCCGGCGTCAGGGTCGAGGCGTTGTCCTCGTGCAGCTTGAGAAGGGCCGAGGCGAGCGCGCGGCCGTCGGCGTGGCGCGTCGCGAAGGCGTCGGCCTCGAATTCGTCGCGGCGCGACCAGCCCGACATCAGCGGCGTGACGAAGACGCCGAACACCGACATCACGAGCATCAGGAGCAGCAGCGCCAGCGCGTCGTTGGGCAGGGTCAGGTTGGGCGCGACGCCCAGGCCCGTGAAGAACCAGGACCGGATCGACAGCCAGCCGAGGAGGGCGAAGAAGGCGAGCGAGAGGAGCGCCATCACGGCCATGCGCTTTCGGATGTGGTGAAGCTTGAAGTGGCCGAGCTCGTGGGCGAGCACCGCCTCGACCTCGCCAGCCCCCAGGCGGGCGAGAAGCGTGTCGAAGAAGACCACGCGCCGGGCCTTGCCGAAGCCCGTGAAGTAGGCGTTGCCGTGCGCCGAGCGGCGGCTCCCGTCCATCACGAAAAGACCCTTGGCGACGAAGCCGACGCGCGCCATGAGCGCATGGACACGCGCCTTCAGCGACTCGTCGTCGAGCTCTTCGAAGCGGTTGAAGAGGGGCGCAATGAAGGTGGGCACGATGACCTGCGCCAGCAGCACGATCGCCATCCAGGCGAGCCAGGCGAAGAGCCACCACGCGCCGCCGGTCGCGGCCATGATCCAGAGCACGCCTGCGAGAAGCGGCACACCGACGACGACGGCGACGGCGATGCCTTTCAGCGAATCGACCAGCCACAGTCGCCAGGTCGTGCGGTTGAAGCCGAAGCGCTGCTCGAGCCGAAAGGTGGAGTACCACTCGAAAGGCAGGTCGAGGACGGTGCCGATCGCCACGAATGCGGCGATCAGGGCGATCTCGTAGGCCAGCGCGCCGAGCCGCCGGGCGACCGAGTCGCGGACCACGCCGTTGAGCGCGTCCAGCCCGCCGAAAAGGGTCCAGCCGAGGAGGACGAGCGCGCCGACGATCAGCTGGACATGGCCGAGGCGCAACTTCGCGAGCGTGTAGTCGGCCGCCTTGCCGTGGGCGGCGACGTCGACCGATGCCCGGAACGCCGCCGGCACCTCCTCGCGGTGGCGGGCGACGTGCCGGACCTGCCGCGACGCCAGCCACGTGCGCAGGAGCAGCGATGCGGCGAGCGCGATCGCGAAGATTTCGGTCCAGGCCAGCGACGTCATGCTGTCAGTGTAGGTGCGGCCCCGTGACCCGAACTGCTGCGAGAATTTCGACCCTGGAGCACGACGATGACTGAACCCCTGCTGACCCCCGACGACCACAACCTCGTCTGGATCGACCTCGAGATGACGGGCCTTTCGCCCGAGCGCGACCGGATCATCGAGATCGCCGTCGTCGTCACCGACGCCCAGCTCGGCCGACGCACCGAAGGGCCGGTGCTCGCCGTGCACCAGAGCGACGAGACGCTCGCCGGCATGGACGCCTGGAACACCGGCACCCATGGGCGGAGCGGCCTCACCGATCGCGTCCGCGCGTCGACCGTCGACGAAGCCCATGCCGAGCGGCAGGTGATCGAGTTCCTGGGGCGCTACGTGAAGAAGGGCGCCTCGCCGATGTGCGGCAACAGCATCTGCCAGGACCGGCGCTTTCTCGCCGCGACGATGCCGGCGCTCGAGGGCTTCTTCCACTACCGCAATCTCGACGTCAGCTCGCTGAAGGAGCTGGTGCGCCGCTGGCGCCCGGATCTGCTCGCCGGATTCAGGAAGGCGCAGGCGCACACCGCGCTGGCCGACATCCAGGAGTCGATCGACGAGCTCATCTACTACCGCGAGCACTTCCTGCGAGCGCCCTCGCCAGCGTCCGACGCGCTCCCGTTGTAGAATCATGGGCTTGGCGCAGATCGGCAACGGAAACGGATCCGATCGGCGCCATCTCGTTCATCCCCTCTGACCTTCTCGGTCGCACGGCATCGCATTCTGCGAGTCGCGCATCTCGAGCTCTGTTCGCACTGGTCGGCGGCGATGCCGTCGCTGAAGGTCCTCTTCGGCCTGCCTTCCTTCGTGAAGCGGGCCGCGGCCTTTTTCCCATGCGACAGAACGCCTCCGAATTGGGAGGCAGGCGCCTTGCAAGAGCACGGCCGCCGCTCGTGATTGCAGAACTGACCATGTCCTTCGAAACCCTCGGCTTGCCCGAACCCCTCGTCCGCGCCGTCACCGACGCGGGCTACGCCACCGCCACCACCGTGCAGGCGGCGGCGATTCCGCCGGCGCTGGCCGGCACCGACCTCATGGTGGCCGCCGCCACCGGCAGCGGCAAGACCGCGTCCTTCATATTGCCGGCGCTGGCACGCGTCCTTGCGGCCCGCAACGACCCGACGCAGCGTCGTGACAAGGGCACCGTCTACGGACCGCGCATCCTCGTCCTCACGCCGACGCGCGAGCTGGCGCTGCAGATCGCGAAGGCCGCCGCCACCTACGGCCGCCACGTGCCCGGCGTGCGCATCACGACCGTCGTGGGCGGCGTTCCCTATCCGGCGCAGCTGAAGGCGCTGCGCGGCCCCCTCGACATCCTCATCGCGACGCCGGGCCGCCTGCTCGACCACCTCACGACCGGCAAGGCCGTGCTCGAGAACGTCGAGATGCTCGTCCTCGACGAGGCCGACCGCATGCTCGACATGGGCTTCATCGACGACATCACGACGATCGCCGATCATGTCCCGGCGGCTCGCCAGACGGTGATGTACAGCGCGACCTTCATCGGCCACGTCGCCCGGCTCGCGCAGAACCTGCTGCGCAACCCGCAGCGGGTCGACGTCGCGTCGCACACCGACACCCACGCCAACATCGAGCAGCGTCTGCACTGGGCCGACAACTTCGCGCACAAGAACGCGTTGCTCGACAGCATCCTCGTCCAGCGTGACGTCGAGCAGGCGCTCGTCTTCACGAGCACGCAGATCGACGCCGACCGCCTCGCCGACCGCCTCGCCGATCTCGGCCACGCGGTCGCGTCGCTGCACGGCGGCATGCCGCAGGGCCGGCGCAACCGCGTCCTGCAGGGCCTGCGCTCCAAGCAGCTGCGCATCCTCGTCGCGACCGACGTCGCCGCGCGCGGCATCGACGTGCCGACGATCAGCCACGTCGTCAACTACGGTCTGCCGATGAAGCCGGAAGACTATGTGCACCGCATCGGCCGCACCGGCCGCGCCGGCCGCAACGGCCTGGCGGTGACGCTGGCCGAGCGCATGGACACCGGCATGATCCGGCGCATCCAGCAGTTCACGACCCAGCCGATTTCCGTGGCGACGATCGCGGGCCTCGAGCCCAAGATCGTGCAGCCCAAGACCTTCGTGCACGCGCCCGCCCATCGCGGCGCGCGCGATCGCGACGTGGCGCCGCGGGGCGTGCCGCGCAGCAATCCGTTCGATCGCGCCTTGCCCGTGCGTGACGAGCGCTCGGCGCCGGCACGTCGGCCGGGACCGGCTGCGTTCAAGGGCCACGGCAAGCCGCAGCGCCCGCGCACCGGCGGCTTCTCGCGCTGATCGCCACGCGGGCGATGCCCGCGCGGCGGGTCGACTAGCGCCGTCGCACCGCGACGGTCACCGTCATCCCGAGATAGTCGTCGGTCTCGCCGAACCAGCTGCCCGAGATCGGTGCCGCCTGCGATGGATCGCGGGCCACGCCGACCCGGATCAGCTGCGTGCCGCCGAGCAGGTTGTTCGTCGGATCGAACGGAACCCAGCCCGCGCCCGGCAGGTAGGCCTGGAGCCACGCGTGCGTGTAGCCTGCGCCCACGACGGTCTCCGCCGATGCACCGCGGTAGTCGAGGGCCGGGTCGTACAGGTAGCCCGAGACGAACCGGGTCGCGAAGCCGAGGCGTCGCGCCGCCTCCATCATCAGGAGCGCGAAGTCACGACACGAGCCGCTGCCCAGCCGGATCGTCTCGACCGGGCTCTGCGTCCCTTCCTCGTCCCGACCGACGTAGCGGAACGCGTCGCGGATGTGCTGGTTCATCGCCAGCAGCAGGTCGCGCGTGCCGGTCGGGCCGTCGGTGCGGATGAAGCGTCGCGCCCAGGCCGCAACCTCGCCCTCGGCGTCGTCGTGATAGGGCCGCAGGTAGTGCTCGAGGTCGTAGCGCTCCTCGAGCGAGTACGAGAACGGATAGAACTCGGCATGCGGCGAGAGCGGCAGCTCGAGGTTGTTGCTGTGCGCATGCTCGATCCGGAAGCTGCACACGATTTCTAGCGTGTCGGACGGCAGCCGCGGCTGCACCAGGGCGATCGAGTTCGAGAGCGGATCCTGGATCAGACGGACCGACGCGTCGGGGCTCACCTCGAGATCGGTCGCGAGCACGCGCAGGTCGTGGCTCTCGCGCGGACGGAACATCACGCGGTGCTCACCGAAGCGCACCGGCTGGCGGTAGCGGTAGACCGTCGTGTGGGTGATGTCGTAGCGGATCGGCATGGCCAGGCAGTCGGCGTGGTCCCTGAAGTCCTTCCGGGGTCAGGCGCGCAGCAGCTCGACCTCGAACATCAGCGTCGCGTTGGGCGGGATCGCGCCGCCGGCGCCGCGCGCACCGTAGCCGAGCTCGGGCGGGATGACCAGCACGCGCGTGCCGCCTTCCTGCATGCCCTGGACGCCCTCGTCCCAGCCGCGGATGACCATGCCGCCGCCGAGCTCGAACTCGAAGGGATCGTTGCGGTCCTTGCTCGAGTCGAACTTCTTGCCCTTGACGCCGTTGTCGTAGAGCCAGCCGGTGTAGTGGACCGAGACGTTGCGGCCGGCCTCGGCCGTCTTGCCGCTGCCTGGCACGGTGTCGTCGTACTGGAGTCCCGAAGGGGTGGTCTGCATGAGGATCCTTGTTGGAGGTGAGGCGCGCCCGAAAGTTTCGAACGGAGAGTTTCGGGCCCGTTCGCGCGGGGCGAAAGACGAATCATGCCCGAGGG